>DNBZ01000210.1 GCA_003484585.1 Bacteroidota bacterium
TCGGCTGGAAAAGAAAGCCATATCAGCAGTAAAACAAAGCCTTCGTTTTTATATTCCAGAAGTAGTAGAGTTAGATTACACGGAAGTACTTCAGTTAGAAGCGGATGATAAATACATTGCTCATTGTTATGATGAACAACCTAAAACCGAGCAATCAAGCAATCAAGAAACCAAGCAACTGATACTTATAGGCCCAGAAGGTGATTTTACCACTAGTGAAGTACAACAAGCTTTTGATGCAGGTTTTCAAGGCTTAGATCTTGGTGAGTTTAGACTCCGTACAGAAACAGCGGCTATAGTGGCGGTGACTAGGTTTCAATAAGGCGTATTATTCAATGATAAATACGAGATTTCTTTCTTGAGTATATTCTTCCGTTCCTTCTGTGCTTATGGTCAGCTTTAGATTAAAAGTCTTATTGCTCATAAAATCATCGTATATCCCACAGTTAATATTATGTGTGCCTTTTTCATTTGAAGTAAATGTGCTTGTGTGGTTAGTCCCGCTATTGTCGCTTGTCATTTGAAATGGAGGCACGGTCATGGTATAAACAGCCATCCCAACATTGAGACCTACAGAGCCTTCCATTATGATTTTAGTGTTTTTCTGATCATCTAATATAGTGATCTTCATATCAAAAGGTGGATAGCTACTCGACTTGTCAATGTAGATAGTATCTTCATCTGGTATATATAATAAGTTTCTACCTGTACTTCCAGTGCTATCGGTCACCTCATAAGACGGCCCGTCGTATAGAGGCGTTGTACTAGTGTCGTCATCACAAGCCTGAATAAAAAGAGTTGCCAAAATCAAAGCAGAATAAATCTTCATTGTCCAAAGGTATGAATTTTGTTATACTATTTTCGTATCATATATAGAATGAAAAACATACTACTCATCATCGCATTTTTTTTGGTATCGAGTTTCAGCTCAGATTATTCTATAAAAATAGCCAAGCTAAAGTACGATGGTGGTGGTGACTGGTATGGTAACAGAACAGCATTGCCTAATCTAGCTAAGTACTGTAATGAAAACCTGAAGACAAGTATAAACCCACAGGATGAAGTAGTGGAGGCTGGGAGTGCTGAGATATTTAACTATCCCTACGTGTATATGACTGGGCATGGTAATGTGTTATTCGACTCTAAAGATGCTGCTAACATGAGAAAGTATCTTTTGGCAGGTGGGTTTTTGCATATAGATGATAACTATGGACTAGATAAATACATCCGTCCGGAGATGAAGAAGATTTTCCCGGAGCTCGATTTTGTGGAGTTGCCTTTTAATCATCCGATCTATAATCAGAGATATAACTTCCCCAAAGGATTACCGAAAATTCACGAGCACGATGGCAAGCCTGCACAAGGTTTTGGTTTAATATATAAAGGTAGATTGGTTTGCTTCTATGACTATGAATGCGATTTAGGAAATGGCTGGGAAGACGCTGGAATATATGACGATAGTCAAGAAAAACGTACCCAAGCTCTTCAGATGGGAGCCAATATTTTGCAGTATTGCTTTAGTAACTAAGGAAGTCTAAATCTAAATCTAAAATTAAGTTTAAGCCTAAGCTTAACTCTAAGAATAAGTCAAAGCTTAATTCGCTGTTATCTTCTTTAGACTTAAACTTAATTTTAAACTTGACTTTGGTCGGTTGTCTTCTTTGTCCTTTTTAGATTTAGATTTAAACTTAATTTTAAACTTGACTTTAGTCGGTTGTCTTCTTTGTCCTTTTTAGATTTAGACTTAAACTTAATTTTAAACTTGACTTTAGTCGGTTGTCTTCTTTGTCCTTTTTAGATTTAGATTTAAACTTAATTTTAAACTTGACTTTAGTCGGTTGTCTTCTTTGTCCTTTTTAGATTTAGACTTAAACTTAATTTTAAACTTAACCAGACTCACTAGCCTCATTCTTCATTTTATCAGCCAGCTCTTTCCCCAGATATCTATCTATAAGACTATGAGCGAGATATATTACAGGGGTGAGCACCACGGCTACAAAAAATTTATAAAAGTAATTATTGAATCCCACTGCGAGTACTAGAGCCCAGCTCCAGTCTGCACCCAGCTTAAATGCGATGATGAGCACTACAAAGCTATCTACGAACTGACTTACAAGTGTGCTGCCTGTAGCTCTTAGCCAGATCTTACTTTCTCCAGTGATGCTCTTTAGTTTATGAAATACCGCAACATCCAGTATTTGACCAATTAAAAAGGCCACCAAAGAACCGAGGATTATCCAGAGTCCTTGTCCGAAAATTTGGGCAAATGCCAATTGTAAATTAGGTACACCTGCATCTGCGGCACTGCTCACCCACCAGGCGGCTGGAGTGAGATGTATGGCGGCATACACCATTGCGAAAGCAAAAATGATAAGACCTACAGTAAGATAGGAGAGGAACTTGACACCACGTGTGCCATAGTATTCATTTATGATGTCTGTCATAATAAATACGACGGGCCAGAGCACCACTCCCGCCGTGAGGTTAAAACTCATCTCCTCTCCAAAGAGCACATACTTCAGAGGCTCTATACCTAGAGTACCTTCTAAAGAGAATACTTTAACGCCTATAAACTCTGCTATGAGTGCATTGGCTATGAAAAAACCTCCTAAAATAAGGAAGAGTTTATTTTCTTTTTTAGCTAAGATGTTCATTTATGTATCTATTTTGACTGAGCTGTGGAAACAAAGGCACCAAACTTGCGTATAGTAACTATAACATTGCAAGAATATATAATGAAGTTCGTTTTTAGCATATTATTTGTCATTGGTTCTTTTACCGCTATGGCACAAGATGCCTTGAGTTATTATAATTCAGGTATAGATAAATTTGAAGAGGGTAATTCTCTAGGTGCAATCAAAGATTTTGATTCTGCTATAGCCAATAATTCAGAACTGGCAGAGGCATACTGGGGTAGGGGCAGCGTATTTGCTGAGTTAGAGCAGTTTCCGCGTGCTCTCAAAGACTTGAATACGTGTATTAAATTAGATCCAGGAATAGGTGATGCATTTTATAATAGAGCGTACGTTTGGGTAGCTATGGACGAGCCACAAAAAGCGTTGAACGACCTCAATATGTATATTCTACTAAACCCAAAAGATATTAATGGATACTTGTCTAGACTAGACATTCTTGTGAAATATTCTGATCAAGAAAAGGCCTATGCAGATATGGAGAAAATAGCTACTCTAGAAGCTATTAACCCGGGCCAGCTAGTGCAGCGTGCTCGTATAAAATACTTGATGAAAGATACAGTGGGAAGCATTACGGATTTGGATGCAGGTATAGCTATGCTCCCTACTTTTATGGATGCTTACTACCTTAGAGGAAAGTACTATTACGAGTATGGACAGTATAATAAAGCTATTCAAGATTTGAATATCTATCTTTTGTCCAAGGATGATGATGTAGAAGCATTTATGATACGTGGAGAGTGCTACGCTCGTCAAGGTGAGTATAGTTTGGGTATTAATGATTATTCTTCGGCAATAGCTCTAGAAAGTGATAACCCGACTTACTTCTTCGATAGAGGTTTTTTCTATTTACAAATGCAAGAGTATGCAGATGCTAGAGTAGATTTTAGAAAGGCAATATTCTATAGTCACCAAGATATTAAATTGGCATATTTTAATTTAGGAATAGCAGAATTTAAGCTAGATAATAAGGAAGAAGCCTGTGCTAACTGGCGAAAATCAGCAGATATAGGTCTGGAATACTTGTTAAAGTATTGTAACTAGTCTTTCAGTTCGAAGATTCGGAATTTACTAACTCCCCATTTAGCTAGTCTATATTGTATAGAAACTAGTAATACACCAAGTCCGTATATAGAGCTACGTTTTAGGTTTATAGAGCTTGCATCATCAAAGTATTTGGTAGGGCAGGTTACTTCACCTATTTCGAACCCAGCAAAAAATACTTGAGCCGTCATCTGATTATCAAAAACAAAATCGTCTGAGTTTTTCTCGATGTCTATCTTGTCAAAAATCCTAGTATCAAATGCTCTGTAGCCTGTATGATATTCACTCAGCTTTTGATTGATCAGTATGTTTTGAAACAAGGTTAGGATTCTGTTGGCTACGTACTTGTACCAAGGCATTCCACCCTTTAGAGCTCCTTTACCTAAAATACGGCTAGCATATACAGCAGGGAATACCCCGTTGGCTATAATGCTGCACATACTCTTTACTAGTAATGGAGTGTACTGGTAGTCTGGATGTACCATGATTACTATGTCTGCACCTATAGCTTTCGCTTTATTGTAGCAGCTTTTTTGGTTTCCTCCATAGCCTCGGTTTTTATCATGTATTATTACATGATTTACTCCAATGCGTTTAGCCAAAGCAGCAGTATCATCTTTACTCGCATCATCTACCAGAATAGTTTCATCTACTATGTCAAATGGAAGCTCTTTGTATGTCTTCTCGAGTGTTTTAGCAGCGTTATAAGCTGGAAAAACAACTACTACTTTTTTCCCGTCTATCATAAGTATAACATGTAATATACAGCGGCTCCAGAAAAGTATCCTATAATAGCCAACCAGCTTATTTTTTTAAGATACCACATAAAATCTATTTTCTCTAATCCCATAGCTGCTACACCCGCAGCAGAACCAATGATAAGGGCACTACCTCCTGTGCCGGCACAGTAGGCTAGTAATTCCCAGAAGTGACCGTTAGCTGCAAAATTGTTGCCAGCGATTGGTGAGATGTCATACATCCCTTGTGCTGCTGCTACCAACGGCACATTATCTACTATACTAGAAAGTAAACCTATCACTATATTGATAGAAAAGATATCTCCACCGAAAGCACTATCCAGAGCCATTGCAGCAGTTCTTAGATGACCAAATTCTTGTAAAGCAGCTACAGCCATTAGTATTCCTAAGAAGAAAAGGACACTTGCCATATCTATTTTTTGAAGGACTCCTATAACGCTTAGTGGTTGCTTATTAGACTTGCTTTTACCTTTGTGCATAATCTCCGTTATGGTCCATATGATACCTAAACTGAGCATCATTCCCATAAAAGGAGGAAGGTGTGTTATCGTTTTAAAGAATGGAACAAATATTAGTCCTCCAAGTCCAAGAATGAAAACAGCTACTCTCTCGCCAGAAGTGGTAGGGTTTAGATAATGATCTGCGTTTTCTTGCCTCAATGGTCGTTCTACTTCTCCTTTGAAAGTGAAACTAAGTATAGTCAATGGTACTAAGAGTGCCACCATACTTGGGATTATTAAATCTACTATGATGTTTGGTACACTAGGTAATTGCCCTTTTATCCAAAGCATAGTGGTAGTCACATCACCTATAGGTGACCAGGCACCACCAGCATTTGCAGCTACTACTACCATACCTACAAACATCCATCGAGTCTTTTGGTCTTTTACTAGCTTGCGAAGTAGAGACACCATTACTATCGTAGTAGTAAGGTTATCTAAGGCCGCAGAGAAAAAGAAAGTAAGAATACATATAATCCAAAGTAATTTGGTGATGTTTTTAGTCTTAATTCTGTCGGTGATTACCGCAAAACCTTCGTGAGCATCTACTAGCTCTACTATAGTCATAGCACCCATAAGGAAAAAGAGGATGTTAGCTATGTCAAACATATGGTGGTATAAACCACCCTCGCCATTTGCCCCATGCTCTATTACATGTACTATGTCGTGGCCACCGCCACCTAGAGAAAATACATAGATAGCCCAGCATAGCATACCTGTGACCAGTGCACTTGCTGCTTTGTCTATCTTAATTGGATGTTCTAGGGCTATCGCCGCATAGCCCAGTACAAAAACTACTATAATCAGTATTCCCATTTTTATAAATATTGCGGCAAAAAAACGATTTTTTAATCGCTTATTTTTGAAATTGTCGGAAATTCTTGCACAATTTTTATCTCCTTATTTACTCTAGAAACAAAAAAGTGTTGCAGACCATTGGTCAGCAGAGCATAGCTTACATCTAAAAGAGTAAGGTATGACGCCACTTGGTCTAGTGTTTTTTCATTAATAGGGATAGATGGAGCCTTGCATTCTACTAATAGTTTTGGAGTGCCCAAAGTGCTTAGGTACACAATGTCATATCTTTTTTTGGAGTTTGGTAAGCTTCGCTCCACACTTAGCAGTCCTATCCCAAATCCATTAGCTACTAACTGGTGCAAACAGTGCTGGCGTACCCACTCCTCAGGAGTGAGCACCACGTGCTTTTTTCGCACTTTATCCCAGATATAGTTTTTATTATTTTCAGTTTTTATTTGAAAGTTAAATTTATCGAAGTTTAATTGCACAACTTAATAGATAATCTTGGCCAAAGGTACTAGTTCATATAGTGAATACAATGCATTGCTTCAGCAAATAGAAAGCAATGAAATAGCTCCAGTGTACTTGCTACACGGGGAGGAGTATTATCTGCTCGAGCAGATATTAGAAAAAATAGAAAAAGCCGTATTAGAGGAAGCCACAAAAAGCTTTAATCATCAGCTCTTCTATGGGAAAGAGACGGATGTTTCAGATATCTTGAATGCTGCAAAACGTTTTCCTATGATGGCTGAGAAGCAACTCATAGTATACAAAGAAGCTCAATACTGCCGTACTCCAGATCAGATAATTCCGTATCTAGAAAATCCTACTCCTAGCACTGTGCTGGTGTGGTATCATCCCGGTAAAAACTTGCCTATGAATACTAGGGTGGGTAAAAAATTTAAGGAGTTAGCCAAGGTATTTACGGGGAGTCCTGTGCCAGAGCGAGATATTAATCCTGTGATAACACAGTATATCAAAGACCAAGGGTATGACATAGAACCGAAGCCACTTCATTTACTTATAGAAAATAGTGGAGCTAAGTTTTCGGTAATAATAAAAGAGCTTGACAAGGTCTTTAGCAATTTAGAAAAAGGAAATAAGATACGTGAGGAGCATATAGAGAAGTATGTAGGTATAAATAAAGAGTATAACATCTTCGCCTTACAAAAGGCTTTGGCTCAAAAGCAAAAATCACGTTCTATAGAGATTTTAAATTATTTCTTAAATAACTTGAATACCAATCCTATGCCCATGCTCAATGGTGCATTATTTAGCTATTTCAAAAAAGTAGCCATCACTCAAAGTATGATGCGTAGTACGGATAGAGAGATAATGGCAGCTATAGGTATACCTCAGTTCTTTATTAATGAGTATAGACAAGCGGCGACTAACTTTGGTGGCAAGAAGATACTAAAAGTAATAGAAGCACTGAATGATTGCGACCTAAAATTTAAAGGAATAAAGGAAAGTACAGGAGATCAAAAAGGAATATTTGAGGAGACGATCCTTAAAATTCTTAGCCTTTAGTTAACTTTGACATTCTCGTTAAATAATAATTAATTAATTTTACAAACTAATAAAACAAACATCAAATGAAAAAAACGTTACTTATCGTATTACTTTCAGCTCCTATTTTACTCTTGGCTCAGAGTGGAGTAAAGGTATTAAATGTGTCGAACACTAATAACACGCCTGTAGAAAAGACGATTGCTTTAGATCCCATAGGTTCTAAACCAGATCAGGTACAGATAAAAACTACAGCAGATGCTAAATCTAAAAAAGAGCAAAATTTCACAGGAGTAGAGTTAGGTCAGACATTTTACGATCTACAGACTAACTCAAGCCCAGGACGTAGAATAGTATTGCATGCAGATGGAACTATCTCAGCAGTGTGGACTACTAGTCCTACAGATGCGAGTGGTTTTCCAAGTCGTGGAACTGGTTACAACTATTTTGATGGAACTGACTGGCTTACAGATAGAGACACTAGAATAGAATCTACTCTTAGAACAGGCTGGCCTTCTATTATGACATTAGAAGACGGTTCTGATGCTGTAATGGCTCATGAGTCTAATACGGGTGGTTTTGCATTATCCAAGAATGGTTCTGCGGGTTCTGGCTCTTTTACTACTAGCAGTTCTGCTATTTTAGATGACGTTTCGCAAGTAGGAATCAATAGAGTTCCAATATGGAATAGAAGTGTAGCTACCAATGGTAAAATTCATACTATTTCTAACTATTGGTTCAGTGATGCTAATAATGTTCCTTTAGTAACTAGAAATGGTGTAGCTAGTCCTACTACATATAGTAGATGGAACGTAGCTGGAGATACAGCAGAAGTAGAGCATATAATACTTCCAGGATACGACAGTACTCTATATATGTCAGGTGGTGGAGATAGCTATGCAATAGATGCTAGAGACAGTATTATCGCTATACTAATTGGAGGATTTGCAGATCCGGTTTCTCTTTGGAAAAGCACCAACAATGGTGAGACTTGGACGTATACAGATGTAGATCAATTGCAGTACAAAGGCTTAGCAGGTGCTAAAGCAGCTCTTGCTGCTCTAGATACCTTTAATTCTAATGATGGATCTATCGACGTAATTATAGATAATGAAGGGGTTGTTCATGCTTATTGGGGATTATGTAGAGCC
>DNBZ01000160.1:0-8460 GCA_003484585.1 Bacteroidota bacterium
GAGTGAGGTAGGTCATTTTCAAGGTGCTTGGTGTCCAGATGTAGATACTTTTAGGGATCAGTTGCCACTGGTAGTAGACGAGCTAGCAGACCAAAAAGATAAAACCGTGGTGATGTATTGTACAGGAGGTATACGCTGCGAGAAGGCAAGTGCGTATCTTAAACATAAGGGTTTTAAAGATGTGTATCACTTAGAAGGAGGGATAATAAAGTATGCTCGCGATGCTAAAGAAAATGGCCTTGAGAATAAGTTCATTGGGAAAAACTTTGTCTTCGATGAGCGATTAAATGAGCGTATCACAGAAGATGTAATAGCAGGGTGCCATCTGTGTGGCGAACCTTTTGATGACCATACCAACTGTAAGAATAAGGCGTGTAATCTACTTTTCATCCAGTGTCCTAAATGTGCTGAAAAGTATACAGGAACTTGCTCTACAGAGTGTCAAACCATAGTTGCTTTGCCAGAGGAGGAGCAGCGGGCTCTGCGAAAAGGAAAGGATAATGGAGTGAGAATATTTAGCAAAGGGCGGTTTGGTAAATAAGGACTGCTACACGCTATTTTTAACTCCTTGTTCAGAAGGCAGTGCCATAGTAAAAGTAATCAAAGGATAAATTTTACTCAAAAACAAACAAAAAAAGCCCATCCGAGACTAGCGAATGGGCTTTAATGTATTTCAGTTAATATTTTATTTGCGGTACATCACTGCATCTACAGCTTCTACTACACGCTGCACGTTAGGCAGCCACGCTTCTACTAGAGTAGCAGCATATGGTAGTGGAGTGTCACGCGTAGTTACACGCTTGATAGGTGCATCTAGATGGTCGAACACCATTTGGCTCATCATATAGCTTATCTCAGAAGAGATAGACGCTAGTGGCCAAGCTTCTTCTAGTACTACACATCTATTTGTTTTCTTAATACTCTCAGCTATCGTTTTGTAGTCTATCGGTCTTACAGATTGTAAGTCTATTAGTTCTACATCTATTCCTTTTTCTGCTAGTGCTGTTACAGCTTCCTCTGCTACACGCATCATTTTTCCAAAAGAAACTAAAGTAACATCAGTACCAGCCTTTTGGATATTGGCTTGTCCTATCGGGATGTAGTATTCTTCTTCTGGTACTTCGTGTTTAAAGCCGTACATCTGCTCACTCTCCATGAAAATAACAGGATCTGGATCTATGATAGCAGACTTTAAAAGTCCTTTAGCATTGTAAGCATTAGAAAGTACTACTACTTTTAGTCCTGGGCAGTTGGCATACCAGTTTTCGAAAGCTTGTGAATGCTGAGCACCAAGCTGGCCTGCACTACCTGTAGGTCCTCTGAAAACCATTGGAGAGCCAAATTGGCCGCCACTCATACTATTCATTTTGGCAGAAGCATTGATTATCTGGTCTATAGCTACCAAACTAAAGTTGAAAGTCATAAACTCTACGATAGGCTTTAGGCCATTCATAGCAGCACCTGTAGCTATACCTGCAAACCCAAGTTCCGCAATAGGCGTGTCTATTACTCTTTTTGGGCCAAACTCCTCTAGCATTCCTTGACTTACCTTGTATGCTCCATTGTACTCGGCTACCTCTTCTCCTATTAAGAAAACACTTTCGTCTTTTCTCATTTCCTCGTTCATTGCTTCCCGAAGTGCTTCACGTATTTGCAGTTGTCTTGCCATGTCTTTTTTGCGAAGAGCAAATGTAAGAATTATTGGTTACTTTTTGACTTGAGAGTGATTGATTTAGTATGTTTGATTATTGAGTGTTTAACGCATTACATTTGATATATTGTTTTGGGACTTACTTAACAGATGATTTAGGATAGATTGACTCAGTATTGTTTGACAGAGGACTTTTTGATATGCGATGCAGGAAAAAAAATCAGTATCGTTTGACTCAGGACTTTTTGATAACTTGGATTCAAATATAAACGTGTGTGGAGTCAATATGGCGGTGCTTTAGCTCCGCTTACTCGGATTATGAAACGGCTTTAGCCCAACCTTTTGAAAATTCGAATTGAATTTAGACTTATTTTTTTTTCTGCGTTTACCTTTTTATCCCTTCTCGTACTAATCAGTATATTTCACAATCAAAAAAAATAGCACATGAGACATCTTAACATACTTTCTATAGTCCTCCTTTCTACCCTCTCACTTATACTCTCCGCCCAAAGCATTAGTGGCAATGTAAACGCATTTGAAAGCGAAACAGACCTTGGCTATGCCAATGTAGATATATACAAAGGGACAGAACTTATAGCGTCGGTGCTCGCAGATAAGGAAGGCAATTTTAATGTAAAACTAGATACAGGTACGTACCGTGCCGAGATAATATACGCCGGGTATAAAAAAATAACCCAAGAAATTCATGTGCAAGAGGACGAGAAAGTGGCCATAAGCCTGCAAGTAGATAGTGAAAGTATATTCTCTAAACCAAAAGAAGATAGCCCAGCATACGATAGGGGAGATGCATCCTATTATTCAATAGAGGAAGAGGTTTATTATGACTCCGATATAAGTGAAGAAAAAGATAAGACTATACGTGTGACAAGCGGCTACGCCCCTATGCTATCCAAAAAAGAAATGGGCATAGTGCGTGGAGACTACAAAGGACCACAGCAAGGAGTGGCAGGTAGGCTTACCGCTGGAGAGATTAATGATTTTAGTAAATGGAAACTTTGGACAGACCTAAAAGCAGATGAACTGAGCGAGTATCAAAAAGAGTGGAACTATAGTCCTAGTAAACGGTATATGGTGCAGCTAATAGATGAGAGCGGATTGCCCTTGGCAGATATTACTGTACATCTAAAAAAGAAGGACGGCACAAAACTATATACAGCCAGAACGGACAATACTGGTAAAGCAGAACTTTGGAAAAGTTTGCTTTTTGAGCAGCAAGAAGCCAAAGAGAAACTAATAATAGAAGTCCTCTTTAGTGGAAATAAATTTACAATCAAGAATGCTAAATCATTCGAAGATGGAATGAATAGGCTAACCCTAGAGGCTGCGTGTAATCAATCTCAGAAGGTAGATATAGCCTTCGTAGTAGATGCTACGGGTAGTATGAGCGATGAGCTCAATTATCTCACTGCAGAACTCAATGATGTTATCTATAAAAGTAAAGAGATCAGCTCTACGCTCAATTTTAGCTTTGCTAATGTTTTCTATAGAGATCACGGAGATGCGTATCTTACTCGTAAGCAAGATTTTACACGTATACTATCTGAGTCTGTAAGTTTCATCGGTGGTCAAAGTGCTGGTGGGGGTGGAGATTTTGAAGAGGCGGTAGAAGTAGCTTTAGATACAGCGGTGAATGCTTTGTCTTGGAGCCCGTATGCTAGAGCACGTATCTTATTTTTGATCCTAGATGCTCCTCCGCATAATACACCTGAAATTCAAGAAAAACTAAATAGAATCAGCCTACAAGCTGCAGCCAAAGGAATACGAATAGTGCCTCTAGTAGCAAGTGGAATCAATAAAGGAACAGAATATCTAATGAGAAGTATAGCCTTGGCTACCAATGGTACGTACGCTTTCTTGACCGATGATAGTGGGATAGGAGGGGGTCACCTAAAACCAAGTACAGACAGTTATGAAGTGGAAACACTAAACGATTTGCTAGTACGCGTGATAAAGAGCTATACCTATATGCCAGACTGCGAGCAGACCCTGCCAGAGCTAGACCTAAACTACCCTAGTGATACTGTAGTGTACTCTCCTCTAGATACTACAAAGGTAGACTCTAGTACTGTGAGCCCTGTAAAACCAATAGAGGTTACCTGGACATTTTATCCTAATCCTACACGTGGTATAGTGAATATAAAAGCAAATGTTGCCATAGCAGAACTATACATTGCAGACCTGAGTGGTAAGGTGCTACAAGTAGTAAAAGACATAGAAGCAGATAAGGTAGTACAGGCAGACCTAAGCGGATATGCGAGCGGTATATACTTGATCCGCTATCCCGTAGGTAAACGATGGGTGAGTGGTAAGGTGGTGGTGAATAGGAGTTAAAGTACCGTAATAATAATCGGTCTTAGGTTAGCTGGAATGGTTTTCCCATTCACATCAACGTGTGCACGGATACCTTCTATTAGTATTCGATCTCCAGTTGTGACACGAGATAACATTCCTTGCATTTGGCTAGTTAGCTGATTGCTGCTAGAGAATGCCATTATAGCTGGATTGTCTTTGAAAGCAATGATCATTTTGAAACTTATTGCGGTGTATTCTAAATCCTCTTTGGAGTATACCCTGATCTCCGTTTGCTTCAAAATCTCTTCTAGTGTATGTGGTGCTCCATCAGTGTCAATGGAACCAAAAGTGGCGTACAATGTACTGTCCATTTTTGTCCGTTCATTGGAAGTGGAATAGGCAGAATCATAAGGTCCTTCACTTTGAAATCCCTTTACCACTAGAATGACTGGTTTCAGTGTAACTACATCAAATTGATCGCCATTTACAGTTGCGAACACAGATTCAATAAGCACTTTATCTCCTGCGACTATCTGATTTAGTGCTCCTTGCATTTTTGGAGTTAGCTTGTCACCTGTACCCGACAAGAGCATAGAAACACCCTCTTTAGGTGCTATTATCATTTTGAATTTGGCTACCACATATTGATTTTCATCTCCGGAAGATACGGTAAGTCTATCTTGAAGCAGAATTTCACTACGGTCATAGGGCCCTTCATGTTTTAACTCACCGAAGACCAAACGTGGTCCCTCATTGGTAGTTTGTTGTGCAAAGGCACCAAAGGAAAGTAGAATACAGAGCGTAAAGAGTATGTTTTTCATATGGTTAGGTTTCAGCGTGTAACGCCAAATGTAGCGGTTTTAGTATTTGACGACTATTTTGATTTTATACTTATCTTAATATCATAAGCGTAACTGTCTAAGAGGTCTTTGCCCTCTATCCTGTATGCTGTTCCCATTTCTGGCACGAAGTAGGGAAGCTTGATTACTCCTAAAAAATCATTGTCAGGCAAGGCTGCATCTACTATAGATTTAGTATCTAATGCCTTATAGCCTATGGTATTTAGCAGCTGTTCTAAGGCTGTTTGTGTGCTATCCTCACTACCGTCTGTATCTATCTCTGTAAGACAGATGAAAGCTGTACAATCCTGACAGTCAAAATCTGTGCTGAGCTCTACGGAATCTAATGTGTAGTTGCTATGTGCGGAGTCAAATACCATGGTCTCTAGTCGATATCCATTGAAATGCCAGATCTTGTCCTGTTGCGAACCAAAGAATATTGAAACGAGTATTTCGTCATTATTGCTAGAGAGTGTAGAGCGGTCTTCACTTAAGTCTATCGCTTTTATACTGACTAATTGTGCTGGTTGTAGCTGTACTTTGTTTTTCTTTTGGAAAAGGGCACAAGAACTTAGAATAAGAAGATATACTAGAATAATAGCGTTATGGGTAATCTTGTTTTTCAATGTGGTGAAGATACATTTAAATCTAGAAAAGGGTCACTTGCACTAAAGCAAATGACCCTTATGTCTTTTTTTGAAAGAAGTATTTTACTTTTTCTTTCCTGAGCAGCAGCCTTTTTCAGTACCGCACTTTTTTACTTCTTTAGGTTTACAGCAGCTGTCAAGTTTGTCTTGACCTTCTTTGCTAGCTGCTAACTTATCTGTAGCGTACCCTAAGTTGCTGATAGTCTTGTGGATTTGATCTTCAGTTACCTTCTTATCATTGTATCTCACGGTTAGCATTTTGGTCTCGGTATTCCATTCTGCGAATGATATGCCGGGGATGTCCAATGCTTTTTCAATTTTGTCTTTACACATACCGCATTCTCCTTTTACAAGAATAGTTTGTGTGATAGTCTTGGCATATACACCTAGTGTACCTACCATAAATAATGCTAAAAATATGTTTTTCATGTTTGTGTTTTTTAATTGTCTAAAATGGATTTGAATATTCTTCTTTTGTTAATAGTTCCTCGTCTGTTAAAGTCTTCAAAAATGATACCAAAGCTGCTTTATGATCGGGGCTAAGATAAATAGAATCTTTGAGAGCATGCAGGTTAGGTGCATCGTTTGTGTTTACGGCACTTGTTGCATTCATATCACTTAGATAAAATTGCACCACTTCTTCTAATGTATTAAACCTACCATCGTGCATATAGGGTGCGGTTTTTTCGACGTTTCTGAGTGACGGTGTTTTAAATTTAAAATTATCCTCAGCAGTACCATTTACTCCTCCACGACCAAAATCTCCATTGCTAGAAAGTCCGTTACTTAGGAATTCTCGTCTCATAAATAGTCCATTACCCGTACCGTGACAGTGAAAACAATCTGCACCATAATTAGCGGGTTTATTTGGATTCTGTTCATTGTTCAAAGTTATAGCTTCTGAGTTAAATATGATTTCTCCTACCTTTTCTTGGTCTGTAAACGACTCTAAACCTAGCTGCACTCGGTCATACTTGCTATTGCCAGATACTATGCTCAGCATAAATTGTTCTAGAGCTTTCCCTAGTAATTCTTCATCTATTGTAGAAGTATTATATGCTTTTTTGAAGGCTGTTGGGTAGCTGCTTGAGCTGCTCAGTTTCGCAAGTACATTGCCTATTGTTTCGTCCATTTCTAATGGATCTTCTATAGGTACTAGTGCTTGATGTCTTAGTATGTCTGACCTTCCGTCCCAGAAAAATCCGTCTAAGTGCCACATTAAATTGAAAATGGGCATAGAATTTCGTTTCCCTTCTGCACCTCTTATTCCTATGCTCAATGCTAAACCATTATCTGTAAAAGCATGGGCTTGATTATGACAGCTCGCACAACTTTGTGTACTATCTGCACTTAGTATTGGGTCATAAAAAAGCATTCTACCTAGCTGTACACCTTCTTTCGTAAGTGGATTATCACTTGGCACACGTGCAGGCGGCAAAATACTTTGTGCGTAGTCTGCCGTGTATGGAGTAGTACCAAATGGAGTGTCTGGCACCTCATTCACCACATCTTTACAACTGTAAATGCCTCCTATTAGTAGTATGTAGATTGCTATTTTTTTCATTTAGAAGCAGCACTTGTTAGCGTGAATACATCTGCCATATTCTCAATAAGCTTGGTGGTTACTGGATCAGATACACTGTGGGTGCTTCTGCCGTCTAAGGTGAAGCTATAACTATTTGGATTGATGAATACCTCTGCAATATCATAGCCTAAAGCTACTGAAGAACCTGCAGCTCCGTGAGTAAAATTGGTAGGCAATTCAAAATCTACTTTATTATGACTGCCGGCTAAGTGAAAGATAATACTCTCATCTGCATCTACGTCTTTTCCTTCTATAGCAGTAAAGATATAGCCACCTACCCAGCCCCAGTGTAGGGAGTTGTTAATAGCAGATAGTGGATGATCCGAATCGTACTGATTTGGGTTGCCGTGATTTACGGCAGAATCTAGCCCTATGGAAAATCCAATAGACTTATACGTTCCATATGGAATATCTACTAGAGAAAATGTAGTCTTGCCACTGTGTGCTTCTATGTGAGCATACTGGCTGTCTATAATTACTTTACTTCCATCTTCTGCTATCAAGTAAAAGCTCCCAAGTAAGTATGCGTATCTGCTAAAAGTTGCATTTTCATTGACTCCAACGGAATACGCTGTACCCGCTGTAAATTCTTGATTACCTATAGTATGATTTACTGTGAAATCTATAGAAGCAGAGCTAACTTCTACTATTGGATCTACTACATCATCCTCTGTGCAAGAAGTGAATCCGATGGCCAAAAGACCGAGCATTATATAAAAAGTTTTCTTCATTTTATTTTTTAATAGAAGTACATTAAAAGTGCCATTACTAACATAATACCATCTTCTATGATGGTGACATAACTCATAGGTAGGTTAAAAACAGTTCCGAGACAGGCACATTGTATCTCAGTTTTTTGCACTACCGATTTTATTACTCCTATTAGACTCACAAACATAACTATGGCAGTGATGAGATGTGTTAGCTCATTGTCAGAATATAGGAGGTAGGCTATGCCTAATCCTAATTCTATAAACGGAAACACATATCCATACCATTTTGCCTTAGCAGCTATGATATCATAGCTTTGATACGCTTTAGCAAATGCTGCTATGTCTAACATTTTAAAGAACGAAAACACGAGGAAAAAGCCAGCCATAAAGTGGGTCATCCATGTTTTTATCTGAAACATTCCATTACTAAACTCTAGGAGTAAAGTAGTTCCTAGCAAATATAAAACGATAATTAGTAAAGGTTTGTAACTACGGTTACTCTCCTTAGACGCACTTTGGCTAGCAGATGTTGCACTTAGGCTGTATTCTCCAGCGGCTGATACTAGGCCGCTAATAATGTCGTCGTGCGGCAGACTCTCGCCTTCTAGCGTAGTATTGCCAGTCTCTTTATCTATGGATATTTTTTTGATAGCTGAGTTGCCATAGAGTGATTTCTCTATCTTGCTCACGCAGCTCATACAGGAAATACCTG
>DNBZ01000160.1:8668-9365 GCA_003484585.1 Bacteroidota bacterium
GTATAGTTGAGTATGTTTTCTACTCCCATGTATACTTCAAATTGCTTTTTGAAAGTCTTACTTACCTGGGCGTTTATTAGAAAAAATTGTGGTGAGTATCTTGGGCTGGTGATAGGTAGTGAACCGATGGATAGAACCGTATCAATCTTTCCCGCTATTCGCTGTGGTCCATACCAAGTAGCTGTGCTGCTAAACTGCCAGTCATTTCTAGTGCGTTGAGTTACATTTATAAATGCTCTATGCTTGGATATAAAGGGTTTAGCCATCACTTCTGTATTCTCCATTGCCATAGATAAGGGTGGTCTGGTATAGTATTTTGTCTGTACGTCAAACATTCTGTAGGCTATTCTTACTTCCGTTCGTCGAGCAGGAGTAAGGTCTAGCTGTGCTTGCAGACTATTGGCACGGGTTCCGTTTTTCATGTTGTAGAATGATGCTTCTCCTGCCGTTTCTCTGTCTATCACCACTTCTTGCATAAAAGTAGTATTGAAATAATCTACTCCGATGGTTGCAGGCATATAACCCAGTCTAAACTCATGCTCGAAACTGACACCTGAGTTGATGGCTACTTCTTGCTCTAATCCGTATGCTAAACTCGGATCTGTGAATACAAAATTAAATTCTCTCCCACTAGCAAAAAGGAACTGGTTCTGAGCCAATGGATTACTGGTTCTTCTCCCCATTCCTGCAGATGCTC
>DNBZ01000176.1 GCA_003484585.1 Bacteroidota bacterium
GTCAAATGGTGACACGAAGAGTTTGCCATCCTTGATGTTAAACTTGACCAAGAAATCTCTTAGCTTTTGCACGTTAAAATGGTTCGTACCTAGTTTAGTATCTATGCCTTTTAATACTTCTAGTTTTTCTACTACTATTTTTTCTAAGCTCAATGAGCCACCTAGGTTTATACTCTCTAGCTTAGGAGACATATCATTGTTTAATTCTGTGGCTATATTTAGCTTGGCTGTGGTCATAGCTTGTATTTGCTCAGCTATAGGTGCGAAAGCTCTTACTACTTTAAACTTACTGAGTAAGTCTGCTATCTTTAAATCAGAATACGATATATCAAAATTGGCTAATGGTTTGGTAATATCATAAACATACGCACCTTCTAGGTTTATTCTTCCTCCTAGCAAATCTGTGGATACATTATGCAGCTGAAGTGTACGATTTTTTACACCAAATTTCCCACTGAAATTGGTTAGTTCTAGGTCGTCATAAATAAGCTTTTGGATAGAGGTCGTGAGGTCCAGGTCTACATTGCCAGGTACTTCTACTAGTGTCATCTCTATGGTTTCTTCATCTGTTTCGCTTTCAGATATAAAATCGTTGGCATTGAACCTTGAAGAAGTAAGCACTGCAGAACCTGTGAGGGTTTGCTCGCTAAGTGCATAGGCAAAGAAGTTATCAAACGAACCAGAAAAATTGATGTCGTTGTTTCCTACTTGCCCTTCGAAAAAAGGGATATTTACACTTTGATTTTGTACTACAACAGTGGCCGTTTTCACGTCCAAAACTTCGTTCATATCAGTAGACTTATAATGAAGGTTCTGAACTTGTAAATCTCCTTTTGCTTTAAATTTATCAATGGCAGATGCACTAATGTCGTCTACTCTTCCAGCTATTTGTATATCTGTGGTAAGATTGCCAGAGAGTTCTGTGCCCGGCATAGGAACTATTTTAGTAAGGTTAGTCAGATCTATTTTTCCTTTAGCATCTGCATCTATCAGCATATTACCAAAAAGGTCTTGCATCTTTAGTTTTAGGTCAAAAGGGTCGTTAGCCATTTTAAAATGCATCTTAGGAATATCTACTACAGTACGGTCTGTATTGCCATCTAGGCTGTATACGTGCAAGTCTAGATTAATATCTTCTGCTGGTAAGGCTAGGTCTGGATACTTGAAATAGCCATTGTCTATTTGCAGTTTTAGGTCGTAGGCTGGGAATAGCTTATCATTCATAGTTCCTTTAAAAAATGCATTCATTTTAGCAGCACCTTTAGTCTGCATAGAAGCAAAGTCTGAGGTGTAGATAGCGGGTATCAGAGTAAGGAATTGGTTCAGATCAGAACTTGCAGAACTGGTCACCAAATCAAATATCATATCTTCTTCTTGCAAGGCTACAGATCCAGTAAGTAGTGCTTGTAGTCCGTTGATGGTTAGTTTATTGTCTGGGAAAGAGTAGATGCTTTCCTTTAGATTAATTTCAATATCGCCACTTTGAGTTATTGCCCATTTATTGAGATATGCTACTTTATCATAAACTACTAGTGCCTCATCTAGAGATGTGTTAGCAGCCAATATGAAATTCTCTGTATTGAAATTACCAGACGACTTGTGGTTTAGTCCTTTGAGCTGTAAGTCTACTCCTGAGGCCACATCCAGATAGTCAAAAGTAGCATCTGTTATTTCTACCTTGGCTAACTCAAAGTTGAGTGCTTCAGATTCTTCTGCAGATGTAGTAGTATCTTTGAGCAGGTCCCAATTGTACGTGCTATCATTTAAAAACTCCATATGCAGATATGGCTTTTCTAGGGCAATAGACTTGAAGATATACTTCTGTTCCTTATAAAATTTCATCAGGTCAAACGAAACCTCTAGTTTCTCTGTATAGAGAAACGTGTCAGTACTAAACGTGCTATCGTTGTTGATGAGAGAGAGTTGATTGAGTGTTAGATTCAGATCAGGAAAAGACTTGAAAATATTGATGCCTACGTTTGGTGAAAAATCTAAAGTGGCGGTAAGATTTTTATTGGCTTCGTCTTTTACCATTGCTATGATCTTATCTTTAAATAAGTAAGGTAAAAAAATAGCAGAACCTGCTAATAAGACAAAAAGAATGGCGATGCTTAAAACGTATTTTTTCATAGGAACTGCTGGGCGTTTACTAATGTTGGTGCAAGTTTACTATACTAAGTCTGTACCCAACTAATACGTTGGTCGATTTTCTAGTAAATTTTGAATGTAAAGGTCAATCCCCAGTAGCCATAGCCATCATTGGTATCGGAATAGGATCGTTTGCCTACTTGATTCCCTGGATTGGAGAGGGTAGGAGCTACTTTGCCTGCAAGCTGTGGATTAGCCTGTGCTAGTGAATCCCCATCTGGATATAAATCCGTACTTACATCATCAAGATAATCTGTAAAATTTTGTTGTAAGTATAAGAAAGGGATACAATAGCTTTTTGAGTAATATGTCTTTTTATAGAGGCTCCAAATGGGATTCCATACATAATTTTTTTGTAAGCTAATCGGGTCTCACTATCTCTAGTTAGTACATATTTTCCACCATCTAAAGTCTGTCCGCCAGTTCCTATTTCCCTTAGATTATACCATTTATTATCACCTTCTATTTTAGCTTGTGGATTGAAATAGTAGACACTAGCACCTGCAAGTATAATGGGTACGTATGTGCTTTTGAGTTTCAAACGATGTGCCATTCACCGCTATAATTGATAAAATAACGCTTTGAATGTAAGATGAAATTTTCTTTTGTGAGTTTATGATCTTAGTTTAATGAGGCGGCAACTCAAGTCGTCCTAAATTTGGACGCTGCTCTCAAAAAAAGGATTAGCTATGGAACGGGTATTCGTAAGTGGTTGGAGCCGCAAACGTTTCTTTTATGGTACGCATGGACGTCCATCTTAATAAGTTTACGGTAGAACCTGCTTTGTCATTTGTTCCGCTTCCTCTAGCTCCGCCAAATGGCTGCTGTCCTACTACTGCACCAGTAGGCTTATCATTTATATAGAAGTTGCCAGCTGCATTTCTTAGTTTGTAAAGAGCTAAGTTTATGTCATTTCTGTCTTGAGCAAAGATAGATCCTGTAAGAGCGTACTCTGATGTGCTATCTAGCAGTTCCATAGTTTCTTCGAACTTGTCATCTTCGTACACGTGAATAGTAAGTACAGGGCCAAATAGCTCGTCACACATAGTGGCATATTTCGGGTTACTAGTTTCTATGATGGTAGGTCGTATGAAGTAACCTTCTGTATCGTCATAGCTTCCTCCTGCTATCACTTCTGCATCAGATGCAGCCTTGGCCTCATCTATGTACTTTGCTAGTTTGGTGAATGACTTACGGTCTATTACTGCGTTTATGAAATTACTGAAGTCTTCAGCAGTACCCATTTTTAGCTTATTTGTATTTTCTACTAACATAGGCTTAAGCTCTGCCCACATGCTTTTAGGTATGTATGCTCTACTTGCGGCACTACATTTCTGACCTTGAAATTCAAATGAACCTCTTACCAGTGCAGTGTTTACTTGCTTCACATTAGCACTGTTGTGCACCATTACGAAGTCTTTTCCACCTGTCTCGCCTACTATACGTGGATAGCTGCGGTATTTTTCAATATTGTTCCCTATGGTTTTCCAGATATGGCGGAATACACCTGTACTTCCTGTGAAGTGAATACCTGCAAAATCTCTATGATTAAAAACTACTTCGCCTGTAGTGGGGCCATCTACGAATACTAGATTAATAACACCGTCTGGTAATCCAGCCTCTTTGAAAAGCTCCATAATAACCTGAGCACTGTATATCTGTGTCTCAGCTGGTTTCCATACTACAGTATTTCCCATCATAGCAGGAGCTGCACACAGATTAGCACATATACTCGTAAAATTGAATGGAGTTAGTGCAAATACAAAACCTTCTAGTGGTCTATATTCTAATTGATTCCAAACTCCTGGAGAGTTAGCCGGTGGTTGTTGAGCGTATATTTCGCTCATAAACTGCACGTTGAATTTAAAGAAATCTATCATTTCGCATGCTGCATCTATCTCTGCTTGCATAGCGTTTTTAGACTGTGCTAACATGGTAGCTGCATTCATCTTATCTCTATATGGTCCTGCAAGAAGTTCAGCTGCTTTCAGAAAAATAGCTGATCTAGCTTGCCACGGCATACGAGCCCAAGAGTCTTTAGCAGCTAGTGCTGCATCTATAGCATCTTGCACGTGCTGGGCATTTCCCTTGTTATAGGTTCCTAGGTTATGACTAGTCTCATGTGGCGGGTGCATACTGATCTTTTCATCAGTATATACTTTCTTACCACCTATGTACATAGGTATATCTACCGGTGTACTTTTTAATTCTTGTACTTTGCTTTTTAGGCTTTGTGTTTCTGCGGTGCCCGGAGCGTAATCTCTTACTGGTTCGTTAGTCGCCGTTGGTATTTTCACTATTTGGTTCATTGCGTTAATAAGTTTCTTTCTATATCTTTAAAAAATTTCCAATTGCCAAAGTCTGGCATTGGAGAATGTAAATTTAAATGTTCTTTAGTAACAGGGTGCAAGAAGCTAAGCCCTAGAGCGTGCAGGTAAATGCTTTTATCTGCAGTTGGTTTAGTTTGTCCATACTTCACGTCGCCCACTATGCCGGTAAATGTTCTTGCTAGCTGTACACGAATTTGATGTGGTCTACCGGTAATGGGATTTACCTTTACTAGAAAACAATGGTTTGCTGTATTGATATACTGATAGTGCAATATGGCTTTTTTACTGCCTTCTCGCTCTTCTTCGTAAAGTTTAGTACGGTTTTGTTTTGGGTCCTTCTTTAGCCAGTGGGTGAGCGTACCAGCCATCGGTTGTGGTTTTCTACGAATAAGTGCAGCGTATGTTTTGGTTATATCTCTCTCCTTAAACTGAGCATTCATTCGGACTAGTGCCTTGCTAGTACGGGCAAAGAGTACTATGCCTGTTACATTAGTATCTAGTCTATGGATGCAGCCTATGAATACGGCACCAGGTTTTTTGTACTTCTCCTTTATGTACGCCTTTACGTGCGTTTCCAATGAGGGCAGTCCATGCTCATTATCTTGTACCACCAGACCAGCAGGTTTGCTTACTGCTATCAAGTGATTGTCCTCGTAGATTACGTGTAGTTCCATTTACGTGGTGCAAAGGTAACTTTTAACATAGTAGACCAAAACGCGAGTTTTATTTAAATAAACTTGCTCTCCCAAAGTCTTTGCAGATAGGGCAAGCTAATGCATTGTGACCACGAGCAGGACAGTACTTTCGTCCAAAGAAGATTATCTGCAGATGTACTTTGTTCCATGTCTCTCTAGGGAAGGCTTCCTTCAGGTCCTTTTCTGTTTTATCTACATTCTTACCTGTACTTAGTTTCCATCTGTATGCTAGTCTATGTATGTGTGTGTCCACAGGAAATGCAGATAC
>DNBZ01000150.1 GCA_003484585.1 Bacteroidota bacterium
ACAAAGACCGCAAGCTTCTAATTTATTAGTATCTACCTTTTCTATCACACAGGTTGCTTCCCAATCACCTAAAATATTGCTCGATAAAGTTTGTGCCTTTGCTGCAAAGGAAAGAAATAGGACTAAAATTATGGATAGTTTCATACTGTTTTGTCTACTGTTGCCTTAAACGAATATACGTAATTTGAAGGTTTTTTTAAGTTATACTGGATCTACATCCACTACTATGCGTGCTTGGCTGAAGTCTTTGTGTTTATCTAACTGAGCTACTGCAGCTGCAAGCTTATTTTTTTGCTCTCTTATTTGACCACCCTTGTTTTCTACCTTTAATACAAAGTTGAGAATGTACCAATTTCTTATTTTACTTACATAGGGCTTTTCGGGACCTAGCAAGCTGTCACCAAAGAAAGAGAGGAGATGGTTTTTAGTTTGTTGCCCGATTTTATATAGATGTAAGGCATCTTTATGTTTAAGGGTTACTTTTATTAATCTAAAAAACGGAGGGTAGTCGTATTCGCTTCTTTCGGCTATCTCTGCTTCGTACATTCCTTGGTAGTCGTTTTCTACTATTTGTTTTATGACAAAATGATCGGGTTTAGATGTTTGTATGTATACTTTACCTTGTTCTTTTCGCCTGCCTGCTCTACCGGCTACTTGTGTTATCAATTGAAATGCACGCTCATTTGCCCTAAAATCAGGGAAGTTGATTAAGTGATCTGCATTCAGAATACCCACTGTGGTCACATTCTCAAAGTCCAATCCCTTGGCTACCATCTGTGTGCCAATAAGTACATCTACTTTTCCTGCTGCAAATTCCTGAATTAGTTTGGTATGTGAATTTTTGAGACGAGTGGTATTATAGTCCATTCGTTTAATTTTAAGATCTGGTAGGTATAGGCTTAGTTCGTCTTCTATACGCTCGGTTCCATAGCCTATTAGTTCTATTCCTTTGTTATTACACGTAGCACATTGGCTTACTACAGGCTGGGTAAAACCACAGTAATGGCAACGCAGGTTATCCTGGTATTTATAGTACGTAAGGGAGATATCACAGTTTTGGCATTTAGGTGTCCACGCACATACATTGCACTCTAGCACAGGTACATATCCTTTTTTATTTTGAAAAAGAATAACCTGTTTTCCTTTTTGTTTGGCATCAGAAATGGCGTCTAGCAGGGTGTCGCTAAAAATGCCTCGAATCCTTTTTTGCTTCTTTTGAGCCTGCATATCTACCACTTCTATTTGTGGCATGATAGCATTATCATATCGCTTAGTAAGTAGCACCATAGCGTACTTGTCTTGTGTAGCATTGTAGTATGATTCTATGGCAGGCGTGGCACTGCCTAGCACTATATTAGCACCTCTTTTATGGGCTAGATATAATGCAGTGTCTCGTGCATGAAATCTAGGAGCAGGCTCATGCTGCTTAAAACTACTCTCGTGCTCTTCGTCTACTATTATAAGTCCTAGCTTAGTAAACGGCTGAAAAATAGCACTACGCGTTCCTATGATTAGTAATGGTTTTCCGCTCTGTATAGCTTGGTATACTTCTACACGTTCGTTATTGCTAAATTTAGAATGTGATACGACTAGTTGCTCGCCAAAATACTGTTGCAGTCGCTCTATAAGCTGACTGGTAAGTGCTATCTCTGGAAGTAGATAGAGTACTTGCTCACCTACATCTAGTCTTTCTTGTATTAAATGGCTGTATACGTGAGTTTTGCCACTACTCGTTACCCCAAATAGTAGGGCAGGTTTTTGCTCAGCAAAGGAAGCTTTTATCTGTTTGTATGCCTCTTTTTGCTCTGGCTGTAGCGGCTCTAGTGGGAGCTGAGAAGTGGTGAAGTCTATTCTAGATTTGGCTCTATTTTCTTGTATAAAAATGTCTTTGTCTATTAGAGCATTTATAGCAGCATTAGTCAAGTCATGTTTTACTAGTTCAGTCTTTTCCGCTTCTCCCGTGATACTGTACTTCGCTATGAAAGTCATAAGAGCTTGTAACTGCTTTTTTGCTCTGGTTTCTAGCTCATCAAAAAGTAGATTAAGTTTCTTGTCGGTTTGTACTTCCTTGTTTATAGTGATGTAGTTCACCATTTTAGGTTTGTACACTTCATTTACATCTTCTCGCATAAGTATGGCACCTTTCAGGTACAGCGATTTTACATACTTGTGTATTTGCGGTATTTTTAAAATGCTGGCTGCTTGGCCTATGCTGAGTTCTTTGTTCGCTTTTAGGTTTTCTATTATTAAAAATTCTTTGGGGTCTAGTATTACTCCGCTTTGATCAAAATCAGGATGAAGCATGAGCTTAGACTCTCCTTCTAGTTTTAGGCCTGCAGGCATAGCAGCATTGTATACCAGTCCTAGTGATGTCATGTAATAAGTTGCTATCCATCGCCAGAAGGCAAGTTGATCTTCGCTTACTATAGGCTCATTGTCTACTATGTCTATTATGTATTTAGCCTGATATGCAGCAGGTGGCTTTTCGCCTATGGCATAGATTATACCCGCTTGTACTTTGTTTTTGCCAAAGGGGACACTTACTCGCTTGCCTACTATCACCTCTTCATTCAGTTCGAAAGGGATGCGGTACGTGAATGTGGTTGCGAGATTCAGAGGTAGTAAAACCTCAATGAACAATGTCTGTCTAGTGTCTAAAGTGTCCAATTAGTGTAATTTAAAGCCTAATGTTGGTCAAAGCTAATTTAAAACTCAGTAAGAGACACTACATTTGCACAACAAGAATACAGAAGGATAGGTGAAGCGATTATTATTTAGAGGATTATTACTTAGTCTACTTGCTATAGCAGGAGGATGTCAAGAGGAGCCTATATTGGAAATTACAGAGACAGATGAAACTTCACAGATCTCCTTAAATGTAGTATCCGAAATTTTATCCACTTTTGATATTGTTCAAGATTGGTCTACTGGAGATTTACTGTATTTCAAAAAAGATGAGTCTTTAATGCCAAGCGATGTAGTGGTTTCGTATTTAGATACTTCCTTTATCGATGGTGATGGAATTAAATTGGGATTTGATTTCGGCTTTTTAGGTCAATCACCTTACGGTTTGCTTTGCAAAGATGGCAAATACCGAGCAGGGTATTTTACCGTTTCGCTCAATAGGCCTCCTCAAGATATAGATGCTAAATTAGTAATAGAGTTTCCAGAAGATAATCCGTTTTACTCAGGTGATGGCGAGTCTATGACGGAGATAAGCGGTGCTATGGTAATTAAGCGAATAAGTGACGATGAGCTTAAACTGACTACCACACAACTTTCCGTTATAGAAAACAAGGAAGCAAAACGGGTAGATGCTACTATCGCTATACGAGAATTAGCAGATAACGGTTATGGTATAGTAAATGATCAACTTAGCTTCGATGGTACATTGAGTGTTACAGATAATCAATTGACTATCTCACTGGCCACTACCTTGCCCTTGCGTAAAAACTACACCTTAGAATGTGCCAAAAATATAGTGGAAGGAAAGCTAAATGTGAATATATCAAATTCTATTTCGGCTATGGACATTGATTTTGACCCGGATAATGATGCCGCTTGCGATAATAAAGTATCCCTTCGCATCAACGGTAAAACGGTGATTTACCGCTACTGATCCATCTTAGGATAGTAGAAATACTCTAGTTCGGTAGTAGACTCCATAATATTTTTAAAAGTATCGGTATCAAATTGGATACATCCTACACCAGCTGTCGGTACATTATCTATTTGTACACCTGCTAGGCTGTAAAATACATCTGTGATCCCCGGATTATGAGCTAAGATTAATACCGTATCTATAAGTGGGTCTA
>DNBZ01000155.1 GCA_003484585.1 Bacteroidota bacterium
ACATTCACTAGTGTACGATAGTACTATATATGTTGCGACTCAAAGCGGTGGTCTTTGGAGAAGTACAGATGCAGCTCAAACATTTACAAGAATATATGCTACAGGCACTCGTATACATGAAATAGAGGTACGAGAAGATAGCATTATTATGATTTCCATTAATGGTTACGGCATAGTAGAAATAAATGAGAGAACTCTCGAAACAAAAAGACTAAACGGAGGCGATTGGCCTACATCCGGTTACAGCAGGGTAAGCTTTGATTATGTCCGTGATCACCCACAAGTAATGTATGCCCAGCTCGCTTCTTCAGATGGCTTTGACATAAATAGTCTCTATAAAACTTCTAATGGCGGTACTACGTGGACTAAACTTACAGATCCCCCGAATAACGTAAGCTATGCCCAAGCATGGTACTGTTTTAAACTTTCTACCGCTCCTGCTGATACCAATTTTGTAGTAAGTCTATGTGTAGACCCTACTTACTCTAGCGATGGAGGTCAAACTTGGAGGACTATGGCAGATCCACATGCTGACTATCACGAGGTTACTTGGATTAATGACAATGACTTTTTGGTAGGTAATGATGCTGGTGTAAATAGATTTAAGAAAACTGCGATGACCACTTTTACAGATCTAAATAATGGACTCAACATTACTCAGTTTTATGCCGGGCACTTTTACCCTACAGGCAACTCTGTAGTAGGGGGTACTCAAGATAATGGCACTAGGTTTAGCAATAATGGGTCTCAAAATTTCTCTAATATAAATGGTGGAGATGGATCATTTTGCTCCATAAATCAGCAAAATGATGGGATACGATATGTGTCTTCGCAATACCTGAATATGAGAAGACAAAGTAGTTCTGGAACGAGAAGAATAAGTGATTATATCCGAGCTCAAGTAGGCGGGAATGATGGCGTTTGGTTTATTAATCCGTTTGAAATAAACAATCTAGATGGCGACCAAATCTACGTACCTACACGTGATGAAATTTTTCGCTCACTAGACGGAGGCGATAGCTGGGTACAACTTACTGAGAATGTACTAGGAGATGCTTTTGCAGTGGGACTTAGCAATAGTGAAGACCCTATAGCCTATATAGGTGGGACGGCATCTAGACTATACTACGTGAAAAATGCAGCTAGTGCAGAGCCTGGAGAAGAGGTTCCTATCTGGGGGCAAGGATTTTTACCTGATAGAAAATTTTTAGGCCATACAATCGGTTGCATAGAAGTAGACCCAAATGATGAAAGCACCATTTATTGTGGACTAACTAATATAGATGAAGATTCAAGAATTTGGAGAATTAGATATGCTAATAGCGACTCTGCACAATACGACGATATAAGTGCTAACCTACCCCAAAGTATGCCTGTAAACTGGATAGAAATAGACCCAGACATGAGTGACCATATCCTTATTGGAACAGACTTTGGGCTATACACTTCTCTTAACGCTGGACAAAGTTGGAATAAAGAGACTCGATTTCCTAATGTACCAGTAGACCAAATCCGACTACGACACAGCGATAGAAAACTATATATCTATACACATGGCAGGGGAATATGGACCGCTGACTTGCGAGATAATCTTATAGCTAGCGTGCCTCAAGTAGAATCACCTGCGATAACTGTGTACCCAAATCCTGCAGCTAATAACTTAAATATAAAAGGAGAATTTACTTCGTTAAGTATTTATAATATCAAAGGACAAGAAGTGCTACAGAGCAAGAATAGAAGTACAGATATTTCTAGTCTACAAGTGGGCACTTACTTTGTGCAACTGAAAAACAAGCAAATTACTACAACTAAAAAGATTATCGTACAGCGATAGTCAAACTAGCGTAGGGCATCTATTACCTCCTTTCGTTGAGATAATAGTGTGCTTTTAATTTCGTCTTTTAAGCTTAAGAATTTTAGCTCGGACCAGATGTGCGGCCAAGCATACACTAACCTAAACCAGCAAATAGCACCATACATACCACCTGCGGTAAGCAGTACCCACCAATAAGAAGGCAAAACTACTGCAGTAAGTATTGCGACGCCAATAGCAAGTAAAAGCGACTGAATCAGACCTATGCCAGCCTTTACTGCGTCTCGGAAAACTATATTCTTGTACTTACGTGTTACGAAACGGTCATTCATTTTCCAAAGCACCCACCATATAGCAAATATGGGCAAGCTAAAACCTAAGGTCGCAATAGCGACGATAGCTGATAGGTAATCGAAACCTCGGTTACCCACGTTAGAATCTAAAATCCCATTTTCTTTTATCGATTTTTGATAGGTCCGCACCTTAGATGCTAACGCTTCGTTCATAGTATTTGCCTTGGCTATGTCTAGCTCCCACCTATCATTTATTTTAAAAGGAATGGATTCATAGTTCTCGTTTACCATCATAGTATGTACGAATTCCTTTTCATCCGTAAAATCTCCATTAGTCACCACAAATGTAGCGTCAAAAGCTTCTTTCACTTTGTCGGTCACCATATTAGCAAATGCTTTCTCATCTTGCTTTATCATATCCGTATACTCTTTTATGGGTATAGGTTTATGGTAGGTCACGTGTACTGTTTTTTGTAATGTAGGCCAAAAATCTGTGTAATTGAGCGACGTAGGTACTACGTGTAAATCCATCTCGTAGTTACTTCTTTTTGCCATTTCCACAGCCATTGCTCCTGTTCCTTTTTTCAATGGGAGTAGTGCCTTGGAGGGATACGCTTCACCTTCTGTAAAAATAAGAATACCGTGGTTTAATTTAAAACGCTCATACAGCTCATCCATGGTTCTAGCATTTCCACTTCTGGCCGATTTAGGATCTGCATCTCTAGCTCTAAAAATGGGTAGTATACGCATACTCCGTAGCATATAATTTGCCTTAGGCTTAGCAAAAGCGTCTCCCCTAGCCAAGGTATATACCCTTCTTCTACTTATATGTTCAAATATAATCCCATCAAAAAATGAATTGGGATGCGTAGAAGCGAGTAAAACGGGCACATCCTTAGTGAAATTCTCGGTTCCATCAAAATGGATTTTCCTCACCATAACACCCACCGGAAGCCTAAGAGCATTCCTACATAAATGAAACATCCACTCGTTTACCATACTATCTTAATATTACTGTTCCTATTTGATCGGTTATTTTTTTTCTTATCTCCTGCAAGTTTGCATGTGCATTTAAGCATATTAAGAGATCTTCTTCTGACTCTGTCACTTTCATTTCCTCTTGATTTTCTTTCATCAGAATATCAATATGATTCAGCTTTAGATAATTTAGATTTTCAACTACTTTATGCTTGTAATTGTCTTCATCTGTTTTAACGACTTTTTCAAAATTATCTATCCAGCCATTGCTCAATTTATACTTTGGGCTTATCACCTCTGCTGCTAATTTACTCGTCTTTACATTTCTAATAAAATAGAGTTCATTCAATACTTTATTCTCTGTAAAATAGTCGTACGCGTCTTTAAATATATCAGAAAACTCTTCTGATACCGGCCATATCTCGTCTTCTTCTAGTTCTTTAAAAATAAACTGAGCTATGGTATGCTCTTCGTCAAACACACGGTCTGCGTATAAGATGAGGGAGATCAAAAGATCTTGCTCTTGGTAATTTTTCTCATCTTTTTGTAATGCTTCTGGCGTATTCTCCTCCGAAAAACTAGGCGAGTAATCCATGTCTGGCATCATGCCATTGGGCATTTCCGGCTCTATATGGCGTGCTTCTCTCCTATCTTCTCGATCCTTTATCTTGCGGTTTTCGAGTTTAAATTTATTAACCTCATCTATTAATATTCGCTCTGGAATATCTAGTGATATAGCCGTCTCATTAATAAAAGCTGCTCTTTTTAACGGGTCTGAAATGAATGCTATATTTTCGGCAATAGCACGAGCAGTTTCTGTCTTCTTTATGGGGTCGTGTTTATTCTCTCCTAGTTTTATCTCTGTAATAAGCTGTATGAAATTTTGTGCTTTCTCAGCTACATACTTCTGAAACTCAGAAGTTCCTCGTTTCTGTATAAAACTATCTGGATCTTCATCAGCTGGAAAGAGTGCTATTTTTACATTAAGGTCTGCCGCTAGCAAGGTTTTCACATGCTTCATACTTGCATTTACCCCAGCCACATCACCATCAAAAAGCATAGTAATATTATGAGTGAAACGCTTGAGCAAGCGAGCCTGCTCCTCTGTAAAAGCAGTACCACTGGCTGCTACCACATTTTCTACTCCGCTTTGGTTTAGGCTTACCACATCCATATAACCCTCTACCAAAAAGACCTCATCTTTTATACGGATGTCATTTTTACTTATGCTCAGGCCATATAACTCCTTTCGCTTTTCATAAACTACCGTCTCTGGACTATTGAGATATTTAGGAGCTTTGGTATCTTTTTTTATTATTCTCCCACCAAAACCAAGCACTTTGCTGCTTACATTATAAATAGGAAAAACGATACGTTCTATGAAAGTATCTCGCAGATTACTTTCTAGTACGCCTGCATCGTCATTTATCTTTTTTACTAGCCCTGCATCAAAAAGCTGCAGTGCAGTATATCCATTTTTAAGACCTTCTTGTAGTAGGTGACTTTTATCAGTACCACTAAGTCCTATCTGAAACTTATCTATAGTCTGCTGATTAATACCCCTTTCATTCAGATACGGTTTATAGATTACCTTGCCATCTTGGCTATCATTTAGCCGCTCATAGAAGTGTTTTCTTGCAAACTCTAGACAGGCATATACACCTTCTTTTATACGAGCCTCTTCTTTAAGCTCATTTACATCTATCTGACCTTCTTCTATCTCTATTTTAAACTTGTCTGCTAAAAGTTTTATGGCTAAAGGATACGAAAGGCCTTCGTGTTCCATTATGAACTGAAAAATATTCCCTCCTTGCCCACAACTAAAGCACTTGAAAATGCCCTTGCTAGGCGACACACTCATACTTGCATTTTTATCATCGTGAAATGGGCACAAGCCTTTGTAATTAGCCCCTGCACGTTTCAGCGTGACATACTCTCCCACTACTTCCTCTATGGGAGCTACGTCGAAGATTTTGTCTATGATGGCCTGTGGTATCATTGCGTACTACAAATAAACGAATTTATCGTGTAGGAACACGCCTCTAGAACCTCTTCCTATTCGTGTTCCTACAAAAATCATTTACCTTTGACCTATGAATCTATCTGAAAGGATAAAAAAACTCGCAGAACAACATTTTGATGATTTGGTGGCTACTCGCAGACACCTACACAGTCATCCTGAGCTTAGTTTTGAGGAATATGAAACCACAAAATTCATAGCCAATAAATTACAAGAAAATGGATACGACCTACAAGCCATCACAGAAACTGGCGGATACATAGATATAAAAGGAAAGAATCCCAGCAGCAAAATTATTGCTCTACGTGGAGACATAGACGCCCTGCCTATCTTAGAGCAAAACCAAGTAGAATATAAGTCTAAAAACGAAGGCAAAATGCACGCCTGTGGTCACGATGTACATACTACGTGTCTGCTCGGTGCGGTGCGTATTTTAGATGAATTGAAAGACGAATTTGAAGGAACAGTGCGTTGCATCTTTCAGCCCGGAGAAGAGAAACTACCCGGGGGTGCGAGCATTATGATAAAGAATGGCGTACTCCAAAATCCCAAAGTAGAAAAAATATTAGGTCAACATGTGATGCCACTTATAGATGCAGGCAAAGTGGGTTTCCGCTCTGGACTGTATATGGCAAGTGCAGACGAGATCTACATCAGAGTACTAGGCAAAGGAGGACACGGAGCACATCCGCATCAAAATATAGATCCTGTAGCTATAGCTGCACAAATCATAACACAACTACAAACTGTAGTAAGCAGACACGCCAAGCCGAGCATACCAACGGTACTAAGCATTGGCAAAGTAATAGCAAACGGGGCTACCAATATAATCCCAGACGAAGTCTATATGGAAGGCACATTCCGCACCTATGACGAAGAGTGGCGTATGCGTGCACACACATTGATCGAAAAAATGTGCAATGACATAGCGGAAGCTCACGGGGCTACCTGTGAAGCTGAAGTACGAAAAGGATATCCTTTCCTCAAAAATGATGAGGACCTGAGTAATAATGCTCGAATGTGGGCAGTGGAATATCTAGGAGAAGAAAATGTAGAAGACCTGGAAATATGGCCAGCAGGAGAAGATTTTGCTTACTACAGTCAAGAAATACCTGCTTGTTTTTATAGACTAGGCACTCGTAATCAAGAGCTTGGAATCACCTCAATGCTACATACTCCTACCTTTGATATAGACGAGAAAGCACTAAAAGTGGGAAGTGGATTGATGGCGTGGCTGGCTCTGAAAGAGCTCAGCCCCACCCTAAATCCCTCCCCAAAGGATAAGGACCAGTCTTAAATCATATGTCGTACATCCTAAATCTACGAACAACGTGAGCCAACACAAACAACAGCTCGGTAAGGAAGGCGAGGAGATAGCCACTGCTCACCTTATCAAAGAGAAGTATAAGATACTGGCAAGGAACTACAGAAGCGGAAGAGCTGAAATAGACATCGTAGCGATGAAGGATGACCTTATTATCATAGTAGAAGTAAAGACTCGTGAAACGGATAAATACGGCAACCCAGAAGAAAGCGTAGGCACTGGTAAAATCAATATGCTAGCTCAAGGGGCAGAAGATTTTATGCTAGACAAAGACTTGCATAACAATGTGCGATACGACATTATCTCCATCATCAAAAACCAATATAAGACAGATGTACATCATCTAATAGATGCGTTTTGGCCGGGGTTGTATTAGCACTTATGACTTATTTAATCTAAGCATTCCACACCTTACTCGTTTATACCATTATGAAAAAATACTTGCCCATTATCTCAGACTTATTCCAGCACTTATTTTAGCACAAACACTGTACTTTAAGTTTTCTGCTGCGTCTAAGAGTGTCTATATCTTTGAGACGCTGGGCCTAGAGCCTGTAGGTAGAATAGGAAGCGGCATAGCAGAACTAATAGCTGCTATACTTATTGTGATTCCTAAAACTGCATGGGCGGGAGCTACGCTTGCACTAGGGGTGATAAGCGGGGCTATTGTTTCTCATCTTACCCTACTGGGCATAGAAGTACAAGGTGATGGTGGATACTTGTTCTTTTTAGCTATGGTAGTCTTTGTGACGAGTGCCGCCGTGCTTTGGATGGAGCGGAAGAATATTCCAGTGATTGGATTTAGGTTTTAGCAGTCTATAACTTCACCACCTTGCGTCTTACTACATCTCCATTTGCTGAGATGAATGAAAGATAATACGTCCCTTGGGACCACATAGAAACATCATTTACTATCCACTCATTACTAGCTTCTGTAGTATAGTTTAGTATCTCTTTCCCTTGTATATCTGTAACCCTGAGCACTCCTTTTTGTGGCACCT
>DNBZ01000251.1 GCA_003484585.1 Bacteroidota bacterium
TTTTTGTTTTTGGCTTTGCAGTAGATTTCGTACTCTTTACTGACTTCGTTGCGGACTTTTTCTTTACCATTTTTTAGTGTATTAAATATTGAACTTAAACTTATTTTAGTATCAGCGGCTATTCCCCTCATACTTACCTTATCATAGAAGTGGATACCCCACAACTTCTTATCGTACCAGTACCACTCATTTACAACTGCATCTATCTTATCGAATAATGCTTTATGAGCCTCTTCATACTCCAAATCTAAATCTCTATACAAGGAGTACTTTGAACCAAAAGCACTTGAGTCTTCTAAATCGCCATCACTTTTATAGGAATGTGCATTAGATAGAAATAGGTTTCTTAGTGTAACGTAAACATAGTATGTGTTAACCTCATCCTTAGTGTACATTATTCTTTCGCTGTCTGCATCTACATACTTTACTAATCTAACGTACATAGACTGAACTAGTTCGTTTGACTGCTCATTATCTGCTCCGAAAGATTTAGCCATTCGAATCCAGTCTTCGTGCTTGTCTGCTAACTTATCTATTAACCGTTGTTCTTCCATACAGTAAAGGTTACACCTATTATCCCAAGAGTCAATTGGATTGCGTGTTCCTTTATTTGTTCGTCTTCTTGTGGAAATTCATCCATATCGGAGTTCCAGTAGCTGAAACCAAAGACTATACCATAAATTGGGTATACTGTTACATACATATTATTCTTGTTTAAAGTTGGTTATTTTAACGTCTATTCTTGAATTCTCCCTATCCATGCCACCAAATACAGAAGTAATCTTTACAACTACACTAGTATCGTCTGCACTTATATAACCTAATTCCACTAAAGCGTCCTGCAGAAACTTATCCGCTATAGAGATAACGTTCATTAAATCTCTTACACGCTTGTCTGGGGAGTAGTAGGTATACTCTATATGAACCTTACCCGAAAAGAGAAAGCTAGAGTCTAATATTTCATAGATTCTAGCCTTGTAATTTTTCTTGTAGGTATTGCTGTTGAAATGATGCCAGTTTCTATAGGCATTCAAATTCAGGTAGATATTCTTACCCTTGTGCTTAATATGTGTGGGAATACTAAATTCCCTCTTCTCTTCTTTTATCATCTACTTTAGTGAAGGGTGTTACTCCGTTAAAATAATATCTCTGCTCCCTCACTTCAAAATCTATATTCTCTATCTCTTGTGGTCTACCTACAAGTTTCTGTTTCTTTATCTTCTGTGACCCAAAGGTAACGTTTGTACTGGAGAAATCCAAACCTCTGTCAGGTCTCCATATAAACATCACGTTGTCAGCCTTATCTGCAAATGTACCACCACCCTTTACACGATTAACATCTGGCTTGTAGTATCTTCCAGACTCATCCTTTTGAGGTGTTACCTGATGTGCAACTAAATGTACAGATATACTGTAGTCTAATGCAAACATCTTTAGCTCTGACATAAACCTAGATATATACAAATCTTCACGCTCACCATTTCTCATCTTATGTTGAACTGTATTGTATGGGTCTATTATAAGTGCATTAATACCTTTAGTCTTTACAAGGTGCTTTGCTCTCTGAAACAATGTAGATAACTGAAAATCCTTCCTAGGGTATATAACAAAGAAGTGCTTCTGTACAAAATCCATAGCCTCTTCATACTCTGAGATAGACATTTGATTATCCTTATAGTACGGGTCAGTACTCTTACCTACATACATTTCTATGATGTCATTAAAGAAGTCATTCATTGGCATATTCTCTGGACTAAATACTCCAAACCTATGACCATCTAATGCCGCCTTCAATGTAGCAAGTTGATTAAGAAACATAGACTTACCTTCATTCTGGTAACCTGTCCATATGTTAACCTCACCACTTCTCCATGTCCATGCCTTATCTACTAAGGGAATATGTGTAGTAGTTCCTCTATCCTGACCATTATGAAAACCATCTAACATAGACTCTCTTACATCACTCACTCCAAAGATACCTTCTACCTTCGGCGTAGAGGCTGTTTTAAGCCGTTTCTTGAGACTTTCTACCCCTTCCGCTATGAGAACCTCATTGGCATCCTTAAAAGGCTTTAAATCGACTAATAAGCACTTGTCTACTCCAAACCTTCTAACTAGTTCTTTCTGTAGGTTTCTACCGTTCTCATCCTCATCTGTAGCTACGTATATTTTAGTAGCTTCTTCAAAGATATCGTAGGAAGTATTTAAGCACTCTAGCTTTCTATCTATATTCTTATCACCTACATTAGGCGCACCCATGTTTACGGATGTATGTGCTTCCATTCCTGCAACCTCCCATGATAGAGAGTCCATCTCACCTTCACAGATAACTATAGTCTTGGCATCCTTACACCTATCGTAGTTATATACTAACGGTTCAGCATTCTTAGATTGCATAAATGACTTAGCACTTATGCCTCTAGTCTTATAGTTTATTAGTTCGCCTTTTCTGAAGTACGGAAACAGTATACTATTACCGTCAGAAGTTGACACTATTTTATTATTGATAATAACCTCGTTAGTGATGCCACGTTTAAGTAGGAACTCTCTGCCTTGTTCGGTAAGAGACCTCATAGAATCCTTAGTTGGTTTGTTGTAGCTTATTGTCATAGCCTTGTCTGTTTTAATCTTTCCGTTCCAACCACACTTATGGCAGTTGTATATGTTTTCCTTTAGGTTTATAGATAGAGATAAGTCCTTCCAGTTCTCCTTATTTAGCTTAACACAGTTAGGACACCGAGTCTTCTGTTGCTCGTTGTTACCTTTTACTTGAATGCCTAAGTCTGAGAAATTACCCATTATCTATAGTATGCTGTTTTAACTGGTTGAGCTATTGTAATCCTTCTGCTCATTCCGTAGTGTCCATTGTTCTTTGTTTCTCTTACTATAAGCTCAAGGTCTTCAATCCTGTTTAATCCTCTGCATACAGTTCTTTCACTGATGCCTAAAGATTCAGCTAGGTGTGCATTTGAAGCGTTGATTACTTCAGCTTTACCTGTCAAAGAAGATAGGTAGGATAGTAAACTCCATTCAGAAGATGATAATTCCTCATCAATGAAACCGTATTTTACTTTTATAAATTTAGCTTTAGCCATGTGATATAGTTTAAAGTAATAAGGGGCAAAATTATGCCCCCTGCTACTAAGTTAATTTAGAATGGTAAACCGTCTCCTTCACTTACAGGAGCTTTAGCACTTGCTTGCTCAGTATCTTTCTTATACTCATTTACCCAAACGCTATGAGTCTTACCCCATTGGTTCTCTTCTTTCAATTTACCAATAGTTAATCGAACATACTGTTCACCATTGTACTCATAGTAGTGTGGCTCTAACTGACTTTTCTTTAGCGAAATGTTTACATAGAATTCACCTGACTGTGTTCCGTTACCAACGTACTTCTTTTCTTTTACTTCACTCATAGTATTAAATATTAAATTACAATTATTTCAAGAGGCTCTCTACCTTCTTGCTTACTTTAAACTTCTTTCGAACGTCTGCTATTGTAGCAGTCCCTTTTGTTAAGGCTGTCTTTACCGCTTTGTATTGAGGTGAGTCCTCATTAAGCCAAGGTAATTCTTCAGTGCTTGATGCCATAGAAGTAGCACCACTTGCAATATTTGCGTCATCATCTACCGCTTGTAGTCCTAATAGAGATGCCAAAGTATAACGTCTATAGTATGTAATAGCACTTCCTAATTTCTGAGGGTCGTTTATCTCAGGTAATCTAAGACCAGATATAACTGCACCTGTTCCGTCTATACATATTAGTTTACTTACTACCATATCTTCTTCTATAGGCTGTAGTAATAACAATCTATTCTTCTTTAGCAAAGGCTGAAGCTGATTGATAAGACTGTTGATGTCAAAATACTTAGACTTGTAAAATGGATTCTTAGCGTCCTTGCTAATAGTTCCAATCTCTTGCTGTAAGTTAAACAGCTTCTCGTTAATGGTCATTGTTTTCATAATTGTTTCTTTCTACAAATATATAATAAATATTGCTAACGACAAAGAAAATATAAAAAAAAGTGCCTAGATTTCTCTAAGCACCTAAAACATAAAAGGAAAGATACTTGACAAAAGCATCAGCACAAATATACTACATTGTCCTTAACTATCAAGTGTTTTCATTAAAAGTTTTCCAGTTTCTTCATCAATCAAATTAACTAACTGATATATATCTTTACTTGTACCACGAACTAGTGTACGTTCTGATTCGGTTGAATCGATGCCAAGGTTAGTGTAATTACTGCAATCGGCTTTTAATAACTCATTTACTCTATCCTGTATAGATTTGTTAAAATCAAGTGCAATTTCTCTTGCTAAGTCTGTAGTTACGATTCTCATAGGTTTGTGTATTGTACGGTTGTAATAATTAAAAAAAACTTTGTTGTTTTGGCATTATATTTCATATACAGGTTTGGCAGACTTAATCTTTGTACCATCCTTAATATAATACTTATATCCTTTTCTATCTCTATAGAAGTACTTATGTCCTTTTACAGGTCTTAGTATATTCCCATCAGCTTCTCTTAGGATATCTTCATTTACTTTCAGCTTCTTTAACTCAAAGTAACAGCTTAATACCTTATGATTTCTCTCTCGGTAATCACAATAACTATTAGCTGATGATGCCAAAGAAAAATACTTTACGTATGTATATTCTTTATTCCTATTGTTTTTGTAAATAGTAACAATGTTGTAAGCTCTTTTCGGTAGTGGTATTGCAAACTGCTTCATATTCTTTTTTTTCTACAACCGTCCGATACGTAAGAACCTTTCTTCTTCTTTCCTTTCTTCTTAGTGGCATAGTAAGTCTGTGCATCTTCCGAGCAAGGTATAAATCTAATTTTCTGCATCATATAATTGTTTGTTAGTTATAGTACCCAGTCAACGCATCGTCTGAAGGTACGAAGGCAAACCTACAAAAAATATCTTAACTAAAAAAACAAAATGCAATAAATTTTACTGATGCTTGTTATTTCCCATAACTTTCTCAAAGCCTCTTGAGCCGAAATACCCCATGAATACTATCTGTAGCAGACTTTTAACAGT
>DNBZ01000115.1:0-7902 GCA_003484585.1 Bacteroidota bacterium
AGATCTGCTACCAAATCCATGTGCACTGCTTTCATACCACGGGTTGTGATGGCCGGCGTGCCTATGCGTATCCCCGAAGTTACAAAAGGAGAACGTGTTTCAAATGGCACTGCATTTTTATTGATTGTAATATCTGCTTTTACAAGTGCGTTTTCTGCCAATTTTCCCGTAAGATTTACATCTTTAGGTCTCAGGTCTATTAGCATCATATGGTTGTCTGTGCCTCCAGATATTATTTTATATCCCCTGCCCACCATAGCTTTAGCGAGTGCTGCAGCATTAGCGATTACCTGTTTGCAGTATTCTTTGTAGCTCGGCTCTAGTGCCTCTCCATAGGCTACAGCTTTGGCCGCAATCACATGCTCTAGTGGTCCGCCTTGTGTCCCGGGAAATACAGCCCCATCTAGGACCGCACTCATTTTTTTGATAGTTCCCTTTAGGTTGGTATGTCCCCAAGGATTATCAAAGTCTTTGCCCATCATTATCATGCCGCCTCTTGGCCCACGGAGCGTCTTATGTGTAGTGGTGGTAATAATATGACAGTGTGGAATGGGGTCGTTTAATAACCCTGCAGCTATTAACCCACTGGGGTGAGATATATCTGCGAGGAGAAGTGCTCCTACGCTATCTGCTATTGCTCTAAATCTAGCGTAATCCCAATCTCTAGAATAGGATGAAGCTCCACAGATGATCAACTTTGGTTTCACCTCATTTGCTTTAGCCTCTACTTTGTCCATATCTATAAGACCGGTAGCCTCTTCTACCCCGTAAAAAGCTGGTTTATATAACTTGCCAGAAAAATTAACGGGACTACCATGTGTCAGATGCCCACCGTGCGAAAGGTCAAATCCTAAAATCTGATCTCCGGCGTTTAGCACACCAAGCATCACCGCGGCATTTGCCTGTGCACCGCTATGCGGCTGTACATTTACCCAGGCTGCACCAAAGAGTTCTTTGGCCCTATCTATGGCTAGCTGCTCTACCTGATCCACTATTTCGCACCCACCATAATATCGCTTACCAGGCAAGCCTTCGGCATACTTATTTGTGAAAACACTTCCCATGGCCTTCATTACATTAACAGAAGTGAAATTTTCTGAAGCTATAAGCTCTATGCCTTCTTGTTGGCGTTTTAGCTCTAAGTCTAGTAGGTCAAATATTTTGTCTCTCATTCCGATAAATTTTAACGCAAAGAAAGGGTCAAATTAGGAATTTTAAACTATGATTTTTTGGGCACTTAGCGAAAACACGATATAGACTAAAAGACAAAGAAAGGCACCTACAAAATGAAGAGAAAGGAGCAGTGCAACGCAAACCACTAATAAAGCAACTCTAAGCACGTTAAGCGGCTTATTTTTAGACCCTATTTTAAGAGAAAACAGTTTCACGTTACTTACCAAGAGGATGCCCCCAAGCAGACTAAAAAGAATAATGAAAGCAGGATACGAAAAGATGATATTGGACCATTCGTACTGCTCTGCAGCTAGAGGAAGTGCAAAACATGCTAAGGCAAGGGCAGGCGTAGGCAGCCCAGAGAAGTAGTCGTTGCTTTGCTCGTTGATATTAAACTTGGCCAAACGATACCCTGCGAATACGGCAATTAATAGCGGAAAGAAAGGAAGCATATCGTCTATGAACGGCAGCCCCGTTAGTGATTGACCAGCCCCGTTAAAAAGTTCATTTTCCCAATAGCAATAAAGCACTAAAGCCGGAGCCACACCAAAGCTCACCATGTCTGCCATAGAGTCTAGCTCCTTGCCCATAGGCGAGCTTACTTTAAGCAGTCTAGCGGCCGTACCATCCAAAAAATCAAAAATTAATGCTGCTGCCGCGAGCCAAATAACATTAACAAACTGAAACTGAAACGCATTAATAATAATGAGCGTACCGCAAAGAAGATTCGCTAATGTGAGTAGGTTAGGTATTTGTCTTTTTATCATTTTATTTTACCATTAAGCTCATTTATGCCAGAAATCCGTGTCAGTTCGTTCCGATAGTTATCGGGAGGTTTCGTCTCAAGGCAAACGGCACCAAGAACCAAACAAGGTTAATTTACAAGCACAAATATGCCTTAAAAAATTACTTTCGCATCATGTCTAAGGAGTGGTTAGAAAATGTACCAGCGTATTTCGATGGATACTTGAAGTTAGTAGGTGAAGATAATATGATAGAGGCAATGATAAATTCCAAAGCTGAGTTTATCGCTTGGTCTCAAGACATTTCAGAAGACAAAGGAACCTTCGCTTATCAAGAAGGCAAATGGACCGTAAATGAGCTTCTACAGCACATCATAGACACCGAACGTATATTTCAGTATCGTTCACTATCTATCGCCAGAGGAGAAATGAACGAACTCCCGGGTTTCGATCATAACTCGTACGTTAAAAACTCTAAGGCGAACTCTCGCAAATTGAGTGATGTGATATTAGAATTTGACAGACTAAGAGACTCCAGCATAGCCCTCTATGGTAGTATGAATGAGACCAATATAAAATACAAAGGCATGGCTAACGGGTTTGTAGTGCAGCCGGCATTATATGGTTTCCTAATATCTGGACACTTAAGGCACCACCTGAGCGTGCTAAAGAGTAGATACTAAATCAATCCACTCATCTGCTGATAGACGGTCTCTCGTATTTGTTGGCGTGACATAGATTTTTCTGCTTCTATACGATTTCTATTGTCTCCTCCATGTACAGATACTACCTCCCCTTTTTTCATCTTCAGATAGCCAAACTCCGCTACTTCTTTGCTCGTAGGGAAAGGACTGTTTTCTTGTGGTGGTCCGAAACCTGCCACTTCTCCAAATTCACTTTGCGTAGCTCCAGGACACAGAACAGAAACGTGTACATTATAAGGCCTAAGCTCTTCGGCTATTGCCTCGCTAAATGCCAATACAAAATGCTTAGTAGCAAAGTATACACTCATCATAGGACCGGGTCTAAAGGCGGCATCTGACGCCACATTGAGGATAGTCCCGAGTTTACGTGTTTTCATCTCTGCAGCATATTGACGAGTGAGTTTAGTAAGTGTGAGAATGTTGAGGTTTATCATATCCTCTTGCTTCTGTATCTCGGAATCTGCAAATTCTCCTAAGTCACCAAACCCAGCGTTGTTCACTAAGTAATCTACCGTAAGTCTAAGTGACTGCACTTTTTTGTAAAGCTCTGTAGCACTGCCAGGAAGGGACAAGTCTAGGGCAATTACACTTACGTTAATGTTATATTCTGCAGATAGTTCTTCTGCTAAAGTTTTCAAAGCCTGCTCTCTGCGAGCTACGAGTATGAGATTTATTTTGTCTTTGGCAAATTCTCTAGCAAGTTCTGCTCCTATTCCTGCTGATGCTCCTGTGATAAGTGCTGTCATTTCTTTTTATATCTAAAAACCAGTAAAACCAAACTTTTGAATGTCATCCAAGCCCATCTGCTTTAGCTGCTCTCGGTATTCTATAAATGAATCTTCAAAACATTGATTTACCGCTTCGTCAGGCAGCAGATGACTTATTATAACTATTTTTTCTTTGAGAATACTTTCTACATTATTAGCAAAATATGCCCGCCAATGGCCGTAGGCAACTTCTTCTATCTCAGCTGATGGCTTTCCCAAAAGGTTAAGCTCAGATATAGCCATTTCTCTTTCACTCTCAGGGGTTTCGGGATTCTCTATAAATGCGACTAGTTTAGTAATGGCTTCCAATTGTGTTTGTTATCTACGGTTTAAAACGAAGATACGTTTTTCTGTTATTTTTGACGGTATGAGGAACAAGGAGCTTACTATAGGCAGCAGAATAAAACACGGAGAACTTGGAGATGGCATCATCTGCAAGATAGGCGTAGAAACATTTACGATTAGTTTTTCTTATGCTCTCGCCTTTCGCTAATTATGGCTCTGATGGCAGCTACCACGGCTAAAAATGAAATGATGATACAAAACCATAGAAGCATTTACACAAACCTAGGGTCGGTCTCCATCATAGTCCCACACTTGTCACAGGTACGTAGCTCCTCGCTGGCATAGTATTCCTTAAAACGAGGCTGAAAGTCTTTTTCTACATCAGTTAGAGGGAATTTTACTTCGTGCAGTTTATGGTTACAGTTATCACAAAACCACATCAATCCATCTTGATGTTCCTTGCTTCTTTTGCACTCTATTACTAAGCCTATACTTCTCTCGCTTCTGATAGGAGAGTGAGGCACCATGCCTGGCAGTAGAAACATTTCACCTTCTTTTATGGGAATGTCTACCGCTTTGCCATCCTCTTGTATCCTAACGGTTATATCACCCTCGAGCTGGTAAAATAGCTCTTCGGTTTCATTATAGTGGTAGTCTTTTCGAGCATTTGGCCCAGCCACTATCATTACTATATAGTCTCCCGCATCTTTGTACAGGTTTCTATTCCCAACAGGTGGTTTTAGCTCATCTCTGTGTTCGTCTATCCACTTTTGGAGGTTGAAAGGTTGTCGTACTGCCATAGTTTATTGATTGTGCAACGAATTTAATGATTCTATGTCATTTCACAATATCCAAAGAAATGTAGTACGTTTGCAATAGATATTTTAATAGAAAAATTATGCTGTTATTTTTAAACATGGGAGGTTCTGAATGGATATTTATCATATTAGCCATACTCATTCTTTTTGGTGGTAGAAAAATTCCTGAATTAATGAAAGGAGTAGGCTCTGGAATAAGAGAGTTTAACAAAGCTAAAAATGATGTAACAGACCAACTAAGAGACGGAATGAATGAAAAGCCAAAATCCGAAAAAGTAGAGGATAAAAAGGCTGAATGATTTCAAAAAAATACAAATCACTCTCTCACATCCAAGAAGACCTAGCTAAAGACAAAACTTCTTGTGTAGAGTTAGCTGAGTACTACATCGCTCAAAACAAAAAGCACGCCGGGCTCAATGCCGTTTTAGAGGTTTTTGAAGAAGAAACCCTAGAGAATGCGGCAGCTATGGATGCTAAAATAAAGGCAGGAACGGCTGGCAGATTAGCTGGAATGTTTCTAGCGATTAAAGACAATATTTGCTACCAAGGGCATATATCCTCATCCTCTTCTAAAATAATAGGCAACTACGAAGCAGTATATACTGCAACAGCTTTGCAACGTCTTTTAGATGAAGACGCTATTGTAATTGCTAGATGTAATTGTGATGAATTTGCTATGGGAGCAAGCAATGAGAACTCGGCTTATGGTGCTGTGCATAACGCTGCAGACTATAGCAGAGTTCCCGGTGGCAGCTCTGGAGGAAGTGCAGTAGCAGTACAAGCAGACCTTTGTTTAGCAGCACTAGGATCAGATACTGGAGGCTCTATTAGACAACCCGCATCTTTCACAGGCACTATAGGTATAAAACCTACTTATGGCCGGATATCTAGATATGGATTACTCGCTTATGCGTCTAGTTTTGATCAAATAGGACCTATCACATCTAGCATAGAAGATTCTGCATTGCTTACCGAAATAATGGCGGGCAAAGATGAGGCAGACGCTACATCTTCTTCTACAGAAGTAAAGATTTATAAGGCTGACCTAACCAAGAAATACAGAATATCATACTCTAAAGAAGCTTTAGAAAGTGAGGGCGTATCTGATGGTGTGAGAATTGCTTACACCCACTTAATAGAAAAGCTAAAGCAAGACGGCCATACGGTAGAAGAGAAATCTTTTCCTTACTTAGATTATATGGTGCCATGTTACTACGTACTTACCACCGCAGAGGCTTCTTCTAACCTTTCCAGATACAGCGGCATGCTATATGGCCACAGAAGCACCCAAGCTAATGACATAGAATCTACTTTTAAAAAATCTAGAAGTGAAGGCTTTGGGCCCGAAGTGAAAAGACGGATAATGACAGGAACCTTTGTGCTAAGTGCAGATTCGTATGATGCATTCTATTCCAAAGCTCAAAAAGTAAGGAGAATAATCCAAAGAGAAAGCAATAAAATATTAGAAGAGTATGACCTTTTCTTATGTCCTACTACACCAACGGTCGCCTTTGAAATAGGAGGAGAGCATAGCAAGGACCCAATAGCAATGTATCTAGCAGATATATTCACAGTACAAGCTCCACTAGCAGGCTTGCCAGCCATATCTATACCCACAGAGGAAGAGAATGGGCTATCAATAGGTATGCACTTTATGAGCAGAGCCTTTGCAGAGAATGACTTATTTAACATAGGTGAGATAGTAGCTAAATACTATGAAGATTAAATTCGTTTTAATCGCAATAGGACTAAGTTTACAGTGTGCTGCACAGCTTTCTGATGCGACTCTAACAGCACAGCTAGATAGTTTAAATACACAAGTGCCTCTCGATTTTAATGAAGATGTACGCTCTGCGATCTACTCGTATAGTATATTGTCTGCCAAAAACCAACAAGTGCTAGCTACATACATCACATACGATACTGAATTAATACAAGTATTTAAGGACAACAATGTGCCGACGGAGTTACGCTTTGCAAGTATATCTCTATCAGATTGCGATTATTTAAACTCGCATAGCGATGGCAGAGAGGGCTTTTTTGACATGTCCTACTCCGTGGCCAAAAAACATGGATTAACCTTAACTAACTATGTAGATGAGAGACGAGATGTCCTTAAATCTGCAGAGGTTTTTTGCAAAGAAATCACTGAGATTTTTGCCAAAACAGGTGACTGGAGAAAAGCGATAACCATATATGCATCATCTGACGTAGCTTGGCAAAAAGCGAGAATTTTATCTGCAGACACTTCGGGGGACTATTGGCCGGTCAGTAAATATTTAGATCAAGAGTTAAGAGAAGTATATCCCAAGATGGTAGGTGCAATATACCTGGGCCATTACTATAAAAAATTAGGATATAAAGTAGCTCCTCTTCAAATCAAAAAAGAGCAGGTGCTAATAACGCAATACACTACGCTATACCAACTCGCTACTAAACTAGAGATGAAGTATGACCTATTGCAAGAGCTAAACCCAATTTACAAAAAGAAAATAATTCCTCAAACAGATCAAAAAGTTTATCTGACGATTCCAAGCAACAGACTAGTAAAGTTTAACAGTCTAGGCTCTGATGTATATAACTATGCTCAGCTACCTACGTATACGCGTACCGAGGTTAAGGTAATAGGAAATGTGGTTTTTGGAGAGAAGCCAGTGACTCCAACTGTGAATATTTCGGCAGAAAAAACAAAAGAAACGGGTGAGACCGTAGATGTAATATATGCCGTGCGAAATGGTGACATGTTATCTATAATCGCAGACTTATATGACTGCGAAGTAGTTCAAATAATAAGATGGAACAACCTAGATGGAGACAGAATAGACATAAATCAAAAGCTTGTTATCCAGGTAGACTCAGCTCAAAAGGCATACTATCAAAAGATAGGTAGTATGAATAGCGAACAGCGAAAAGCTATCCAAAGAAAAGATTAAATTGGGCCAGTGAAACTGGATAGAAACAAATATCTTGAAAGCAGAAGTTTTAAGCCTGTAACTCTTCTAGTTGCTATTCTTGCTGTGAATGTATTGCTAGGACTAATTGTGTTTTTTTTTCCAATGGATGGGATTGCTATAAGTGACAATACTAAGCTGAAATTTATAACCCTTGAAGAACTAAAAGGGGCTCAAAGCCAGCCTTCTGCAGAGATTGATATAGAAAAAGTCCTTCTGGGTATTTCACTATCAGAAAACTCAGAAGATGATTCGGTAAAAACACCTCTTGCCACTAAAGGCAAAATAGAAGCAACCCAAAAATCTGATACGAATAACGTCCCTTTTTATAGAAACATTCAGCTTCCACCTCAAAACCCGAACGCACTAAAGACATTAATACACGCTCTGAAATATGAGAGCAAAAGCAAAACAGTTAGAATCTTACATTACGGAGATTCGCAACTAGAAGGAGATAGAAT
>DNBZ01000115.1:7990-12227 GCA_003484585.1 Bacteroidota bacterium
GAAAGTAAAAACTTTAAGAAAAAGGCCATTTACGTACGTGGTGCAGCAGCTGAAGATGGGATGTATGGAATAGGGGGTTCAAGTTTTCAAATAAGTGGGGCATATAGCACATTTAGTTCTTGGGTGCAAGACTCCGTTAGCGAGGAAAATAGCAAAGCAAATTTTACTAACAAAAAACAAGCTACTGCGTATATTAAAATAAAAAACGGTTATTCGGGATACAAGCTAGCAAGGCACTATTCTAAAGCTACTTTACTTTATCGTTCTGATCAACCGTTTCAAATAAACCTAAGAGCAGATAATTATGTGAATGATTATGTTTTAAATCCGGCATATAGCATCGGCAAGTATACTTGGAGTGTCTCGCCTCAGAAAAGCATAAAAATCTCATTTACTAAAGGTAAGTTTCCTACGGTATATGGCGTAGCTCTAGATGGAGCTAAAGGTGTTGCTGTAGACAATTTTGCCATGCGTGGCAGCTCTGCATTAGGATTTGATAAAATGAACAAAGGGCAATACTCCAGACAACTAAAAGAGATGAACGTGAGGTGCGTAGTACTGCAATACGGCATCAATGTCGTGCCAAATGTAAGATCAGACTATGGCTACTATAAAAACATTTTAGTACGCCAACTCGGGAGCATAAAAGCAGCATATCCTGGAGTAAGTATAATTGTGATTGGGCCCAGCGATATGAGTAAGAATAATGGAGGGCAGAAGGTGTCGTATACTAACGTACCACTCATCCGAGATGCTATGAAGGAAGCCGCTTTCGAAACAGGCAGCTGTTTTTGGGACCTGTACGAAGCTATGGGAGGCAAAAACTCTATGGTGGCTTGGGTAAATAAAGGGTTGGCACAAAAAGACTACACACATTTTAGTTTCAAAGGAGCGAAGTATGTGGGAGAAATGTTTTATGAGGCTATAATGCAGGAAATAGACAAGGAAATAGAATGATATGGAACTAGGAGTCGAACACTTCATGAAACAAGCTTTAAGGCAAGCTGAAATGGCTTATGCGGAAGATGAGGTGCCTATAGGTGCTATCGTAGTGGCTAACAATCAGATAATAGGCAAAGGGTATAATCAGGTAGAGAAGTTAAATGATCCAACTGCTCACGCAGAGATGCTTGCCATAACTGCTGCTAGCTCATATTTAAACTCTAAGTTTCTGAATGAGTGCGAACTTTATGTGACGGTAGAACCCTGTGTAATGTGCTATGGGGCTATTAAAAATGCCCGGATAAAGAGGGTGTACGTCGGATGTCTAGAACCAAAGCATGGTTTTACAAATTTCGTTAGTAGTCAAGGCAAACTAAAACTAAAACAAGGCGTTATGGAGGCCGAGTGTGCCAAGCTCATGACGACTTTTTTTGAAAGCAAAAGATAATCGTCTACTTTAGTAATCCTACGAACTACTTATAGGTGAGGATTTAGCCGTGTTTTTAAAATAGTTAAAAAACACATAAATGAACAATATCAAGAGACCAGTCCATATTGTTTTCTAAAATAGTATTTAGCGAAGGAGTTGCCAAATGGGTTCTTTTGCACCAAAAATAAGCAGTAAATAGGCTTCGTTTTTCTCTCTCTAAAACCTCAACACAGCATTAAATTTCACTCCAAATGGTTTAGCGTTAGGATGACTAGCGTCTAAATAGGTGAGCCTGTGTATAAAATCTACTCGCACAAATCTAAATATGTTTTCTATACCATAACCCATTTCTACATAAGGTTTTCCATTTACAAAAAAGCTCGGATTTGTATATCCAGCAACAGTTAGAGGCATAAGATTTCTGTTTCTTAGACTCATAGTACCATAGACGGCCTTGGTATTTACAAAGCTTCTCCACTTCAATTTTTTGAGCAAAGGGACTCTATTCATTATCAATCCATTGAACTGGTGCTCATAGTCTGCTGAAACATATTGATCTGCTGCAAACTCGAAAAAATCCATCAGATTATAGGAGATGTCACTACTAAAAAAAGACTGGTTACCCCTCATAATAAAAAGAGAAGGATACGGTGCTCTGCCGAAGTTCTTATATGCTTTTAGTGTATATTGAAAAGTACCTAAGTTTCCTAAACTATTAAACTGCCACAACTCTGCACCTACCTTGTTAAAATTAAAATCTCCGCCTAATACATCTCTAAAACTGTAGGTATAATCTAGCGAAAGCACAGGAGCTTTAAGGTTTCCTAGACTGTATCTACTCGTTCTACGATATATGAATTGCTCTTTGTGGGATAGTCTTCCTCTTAGATTTATACTAGTTATATCATAGCTAGAGCGTATAGATGTAGGGTCGCCAACTTGGTTATAGAATCCAAGATTAAAATCTCCCACTTTCTCAAACATATAGCTCTTGTGCATGAGATTAATTTTTTGCGTATATCCTTTTATCAGTTCTTTCTCAAACCATATTTGCTTAGTGAAAGCTCTATTTATTTGGTCTGTACCTATCAGAGCAAAAGCATCATACAATGCAGAGGTTCCGGCGTCTTCATCGGTCAAACCTATAAGCTCTACATCCTTTTTTATAGAAACACCGGCTTTGGCCCATTTGGTTCTGCTGAAAACGTAGTTGCCAAATATTCCATACTTAAATTTTTGATCTTTAAAACCATAAGCTCCATATGCCCTAAGCTGAAGATCTTTATGAAACTCTGGAGTGGTCCTAAATCCCAATCGAGTTCTCATGCCTTCCAACCTATTGTAACCTAGCAGATAATAATACGGTCCTATGTCTATTTTACCTTTTGGTATGTGTCCTTCTACTAATATTTCTACTATGTCTATGTATGATTTTATAAGAGGTTGATTTTTCAAAGAGTCCACCATCTGGTAGATTCGTTTGTCTTCATCCGTAATTTTCTCGTGTCTAGATGAATCCCAAAACTCTTCAGATTGTGAAAAGGAATTTTCTTTTATGGTAATTTTATCTTCATAAAAATCAAGTTCATGTACTTTGTTTACTTTAATATTCTTTGCAGAGTTATAGTACAGACCTATTATCCCTACCGTATTATTAGTGAGCTCTGCTATATCTATAAGCACACGCGTTTTGCTTGGCAACCAATACGTAGGCTCTACTTCCTCGAATTCTTGCTGAATCTTTAACTTTTCTACAAAATTCAGATTGGCCTCATCGGTTATTTCTAGACTGAGCCTCTTTAGAGCATATGAATTGGTCTCTATCCAGATCATACCTCTAAAGACTAAATCTTTAGGATTTTTAGGATCTACCTGAATCTGGTAGCATGAGTTACCGTCTATTATTAGGCTATCTCTAAGCGTAAAATAGTAGTATGAATTTGCCTGTGAGCTAAGCGGCGAAATGAAATCTTTGTCTAAGATATATAGGTTATTTTCATAAAAATTATACTGCTGAAAAGTGGAACCTAATATCTGAGAAACGTAACTTTCTTCTCCTACACCCACTCCTTGCAGCTTAGTCGCCTTTATGATTTCGCGGGTTCTTCTTGGGAATTTTCTATAGTAATACTCTGTTAACGATTCAGATACAAAAACAGGAAGCACTTTTTTAGCAGAGCTGTCACTAAAGCTGCTAATGGTATCGAAAAGCGGCTCCATAGCACTAAATATTTTTCTTTTTTTGAACTTATCAGAAACGTTATCTACTGCAAGTTGTACTTTATTATATCCCTCATACTCGTAGTATTCTATTTTTTCTGGGTTGTACTCTTTTTTACGCTTTTGAGCACGTTTCATGATAATTACTGCAGGATTTATACCGCCAGGTCGCACTACGAATTCTTGTAAGGTGCTAGCTGTTTCTTCTAGGGAAAAAGCTACAACCTGTTTCTGGTTTAGAACCACGGCTTTTTTCACATTAGTGTAGCCCATGTATGTAGCCATAAGACTATCTACAGGTTCAGAAGTGGTGATGGTATAGTATCCATCAAAATCTGTGACTGCACCGAGTCTAATATTAACACCACGGATAGCGACATAGGGCAGCGGGTCTCCAGTGGTGGCATCTGTCACCCTACCGGATATGGTAGTTTGTGACCATGCAGCTGTGCTAAGAATGAAGGCGAACAGTATGGATAAGAAGTACTTCAAAGTAAAATTTAAACAGCAAGTATAAATAAAATGGTGCTTACCTTATGCTAAAAAGTCTAATACTACATTATAAAAAGCATTAGGCTGCTCAGCGTGCACCCAATGTCCGGCATCTGAAATTTCAACAAAACGGGACTCGGTGAAGGTTTCTTC
>DNBZ01000371.1 GCA_003484585.1 Bacteroidota bacterium
GGAGTATTGCACATGGGGCATATGTTGAATAATTCTATTCAAGATATTCTAGTACGTAGAGCGAGAATGCTCGGTTTTAATGCTTGTTGGATACCAGGTACAGATCACGCTTCTATAGCCACAGAAACTAAAGTAGTCAATCTGCTCAAAGAACAAGGTATTAGTAAAGAGGACATCTCTCGTGATGATTTTTTGGAGCATGCTTTTGATTGGAAAGAGAAATATGGAGGCATTATTTTAGAGCAACTTAAAAGGCTTGGATGTAGCTGTGACTGGGAGCGTACTAGATTTACTATGGAGCCTGAGCTTTCTGAGGCAGTGATAGATTCTTTTATAGACCTGCATAAGCGAGGCTATATATATCACGGCACCCGCATGATTAATTGGGATCCAGTAGGTAAAACAGCCCTGAGTGACGAAGAAGTAAATCACGAAGAACAAAACGCAAAATTATACTACGTTAAGTACCAAATAGAGGATAGTGAAGAGTCTATAGAGATAGCCACTACCAGACCTGAAACCATAATGGGTGATACTGCCGTATGCGTGCACCCTGATAATGAAAGATATAAGCATTTGGTAGGTAAAAACTGCATAGTGCCACTAGTTAATAGAGCGGTACCAATAATTGCAGACGATTATATAGACTTAGAATTTGGTACAGGTTGCTTAAAAGTGACTCCCGCACATGATATAAATGACTACGAAATAGGTAAACGACATAATCTAGCGACGATTGATGTGTTTAATGCTGATGCTACTATTAGTGAGGCTGCAGGCATATTCATAGGCGAAGATAGATTCAAGGCTAGAAAACTTGCAGCCGCAAAACTAGAAGAATTAGGTTTACTGACTAAGACTGAAGATATAGTAAACAAGGTTGGCAAAAGTGAACGTAGCAAGGCGGTTATAGAGCCCAGACTTTCTGCACAGTGGTTTGTAGATATGCAGAAGTTCATGGCAGATTATCCTGAGGTACTAACTGATGTAATGGACGACAAAATCGAGTTTCATCCACCTAAGTTTAAAAACACATACAACCACTGGCTTTCTAATATAAAAGACTGGTGTATCTCTCGCCAATTGTGGTGGGGACATCGTATACCCGCGTGGTATTCTCCTAGTGGTGAGGTGATAATAGCCAAAACCGCATCTGAAGCTCTAGCTCAATTTGCAGATAAATCTCTTACCGAGTCGGATCTTAGACAAGATGAAGATGTATTAGATACGTGGTTTAGTAGCTGGTTATGGCCTATAAGTGTTTTTAATGGTTTTCAACCTGAAGGCAAGAAGGAATTGGACTACTACTACCCTACTTCTGACCTGGTAACAGCTCCAGATATTATTTTCTTTTGGGTAGCTCGTATGATAATGGCAGGACATGCATTTGAGGGTAAAATTCCATTTAAGAATGTTTATTTCACTGGTATAGTGAGAGACAAGGAGCGTCGTAAGATGTCTAAGTCGCTGGGAAATAGTCCAGATCCATTTGAGTTAATGGCTAAGTATGGTACCGATGGGGTAAGAATGGGCCTTATGCTTAGTGCTCCTGCTGGTAACGATATTTTGTTTGATGAGTCAATGTGCGAGCAAGGCAGAAATTTTTGCAATAAGCTTTGGAACTCTTTTAGACTTATCAAGGGATTAGAAATCACCGAGACACAGAACGAATACTACCAAACATACGGTAATATGGCTCACTCTTGGATGAAATCTAAGATAGCGAACACCACAGAGACTGTGAATCAGCATTTTGATAATTTCAGAATATCGGATGCATTGATGGAACTTTATAAACTCACAAGAGATGATTTTAGTGGATGGTATCTGGAGATGATAAAACCGACCTATGGCGACCCTATTCCTAAGCAAGATTTAGATACTGCTATAGCCATGTTTGATGCTATTCTTAGATTATTGCATCCTTTTATGCCATTTATCACAGAAGAATTGTGGCAAAACATAGAAGAACGTGACGGTCAATTCATAAATCAACAAGAATGGCCTAAATTTGATACAGCCTCTACCCCTATTCATGCCAATGTTTTTGATTTAATATCTGAAATAAGAGCTAAAAGAAACGAAAATGGTATATCTCCAAAAGTAGAAGCTAGTATATCTCTTCATACTAAAGACAATTCCATATATAAATCTGCTGCTGGTATTATAGAAAAACTAGCCAATGTAGAAACTATGAATGCTACTGTAACTAATGGTTTCAAGGCTCTAATAGGAACGGATGAGGTAGAGATAGGATTCAAAGATTTTGTACAGAAGGTAGATACTGAAGCTATACTAGGAGAAATAAAAAGACTAAAAGGTTTTTTGATAGGAATAGAAAAAAAGCTAAGTAACGAGAAATTTGTGGCAAATGCTAAGCCTGAAGTAGTAGCTAACGAGGAAAAGAAGAAAGCTGATACGCTAAGTAAAATAGCTAGTTTAGAATCCCAAGTTTAAAATAGTATCAATGATTACTGGGTTACGATTAAGTAATCATTGATAAATTGCTCAGCTTCTAATTTATTATTCTCTACAAAGTGTAGATACTGCTGATACAGATCTACATTATACAAGCCTATTAAAAGATAGGGCTCTAGCATACCATTCTTATCCATTTCTCTTGCATATTCTAAGGATTCTATGTCTTCATCAGAGGTAGCTTCTAGCATTTTTCTAAAGCTATGCACTTCCAGATACGTAGGATAAGACTGTGGTGCATCATCCTTCAATATACCATCGTTATCATAGTACTCTTTCACCTCTTCTACTGCTGCTGCATAATGGCTGAAGTGCATCATATCATCATTAAACTGTGCTCTTCGGTATCTATCAGAAACATTATTCACACTTGCTAGTCTAAGCACCCAGTTACGATCTAGCTTCTTTTCCCCTATATCTTTTAATAAGTTATAGATAGTCACAAACGTTTGCTCTTCAGGATATACGAGTAGTGTTTCTTTGGCAGTTTCTAATGCTAGTTCTACCTCACCTTTATTTGCCAAGGCATCGCTCAGATACTTTCTTGGTTCACTTAGCATAGGTTCCTTTGCTATGGCTTGTCTAAAATAAGTAGCTGCTTCACCGTAATACTCCATTGCATAATAAGAATCACCTAAATAGAGTAATGCTTTATAATTATTTGTATCAGCTGCATAAGATTTCTTATAATATTCTATGGCCTTTTGAAAATTTTTGGCTCTAAACTCTCCTTCTCCTTGCTCAAAATAAGCCGTTGATTGATCATCTATACTATCGCCGGTATAATAGAGCTTATCTACATAATGACTGCGTAGCATTATAGATGCATTAGAATTAAAAGGTACACTAAGAGAAGCATAGTAAATAGAATTATAGTAGTCATATTTTGGCTTCTGCATGATATACTGCAGTTGGTCTACTAAAAAGTTTGATTTTTCTACTGTTGAATCATTCCCAGTTACCTCTATATTAAAGTTCATATTATTCATAGGGTTATTAATATAAGCCTGATAATTTACTTCTTGATACGAGCTCCAAATATTCTTATTCGTAGGATATTTTTGCAGAACCGGCTTAAGCATTTCTGCTGATTCTGTATACTTTTTCTTCTTGTAATACTTTTCTGCTTTTTTAAGAGCTTTGTTACTTGCCTTATCTAGTTGAGCAAAAGCACTTATTGAAATACATAATAATAAACAAGCTGTAGAAAGTGTCTTGAGTTTCATTTATCCTTAAATTATATTGTTCGTTCGAAAATAAACTTTTTGCTTAAACATGTGCTTATTTTTGAAGCACTATTTAAAATAGCCATTGAACAGTATTCTTAATTCCGATATGACCATCTTGGCCCTAGTCTTAGCTGGAGTCATCCTACTTGTAATATTACTTCAGGTAAAATTATACAAGCTTTTAGTGAAGTCGTTTATCGGCCCATTTATAGGAACTTTCTTTATTTCGCTCTTCCTACTTCTTATGCAGACTATCTGGAAATATCTAGAAGACCTAGTAGGCAAAGGGCTAGAGCTGGCCGTAATTTTTGAATTTATCTTTTACTTTGCCATACATCTTATACCTATGGCATTGCCATTAGCTATACTACTCTCTAGTATTATGGTGTTTGGCAGTCTTGCAGAACAATACGAACTAGTAGCTATTAAATCTGCGGGTGTTTCTCTGTTTAAGGCATTTCGACCAATGCTAGTAATTAGTGCCTTACTATCAATATCTGCATTCTATACAGCCAATAAGCTCATACCCAAAGCTAACTTAAGCTGGGGAGCCCTTCTATATGACGTAACACAGAAAAAACCTGCTATGAATATAGTAGACAATGTGTTCTTTAAAGACATAGATGGATATG
>DNBZ01000302.1 GCA_003484585.1 Bacteroidota bacterium
TTTATAGCCAAGTCATGTTTTTTTTGTTTCACAAAACTTTGCCCACGATAGTAGAAGGCTTCTTTATAAACGGGGTTTAGGCTGAGTGTTTTTGTAAAATCTTGTTCCGCTTCAGTATATTTTTGAGCATTCATTTCTGTAGTACCTCTATTGAAATATCCTCTAAAGTCTTCTGGATTTAGCTTAATATACTGGCTGTATAGCACAATCGCTTGCGTATAATCCCGCTCTAATGTAGCTCTATTGGCTTGTATCAGTAACTCAGTGCCTTGTTGGCCAAAGCTTGCTAAAAAAAGTAGAGTAAAAGTAAAAGTAGTGAGTGCCTTTGCAAAAATGTATTTCATCTGTTAGTATAGAAACGGCAAATTAAGTTCCTAAAGTGATTGACTATGTAAAATTTATCTACAATGAGCAAAAACTTTTGGTACATATTTCGTATTATTGACAAACAAAAAAATATGAAAAAAGTAGGATTAGTAACGTGGATGGTAATTTTGGCAGCGGTGGTGAGTGCATTTTCTGTGCTTACGATAGAAGCAGATGATGTACGAGGCACGTACTGGAATTCAGAAAAAACAGCACATATCCGGATTTATAGAGCCAAAGACGGATTGTACTATGGTAAAATAGATAAACTAGTGGAGCCTAATAATGCAGATGGCACTCCAAAGAAGGATGCAGAAAATCCAGATGAGAGCTTGAAAAGTAGAGACAGGCTTGGTATGCTTATAATGAAGGGATTCAAATGGAATGCGGACGAGACCAAGTGGGAAGATGGTACTATATACGATCCTAATAATGGCAAGACCTATGACGGGTACATGTACTATACAGGCGAAAATAAGGATGTCTTAAACCTAAGAGGATACGTAATGGGAATGACCTGGCTAGGAAGAACCTCCCAATGGGAGCGAATAGAATAGTGCGGTGAAAGCAAATAGAATATCCGTAAGTGGGAGAGTGCAGGGAGTTTACTTTAGAGTATCTGCTAAGCAAAAAGCATTAAATCTTGGTGTTCGTGGTTTTGTACAAAATGAGTCTGATGGCACTGTATCTTTAGAGGTAGAAGGTTCAGATGCTGCTATAGCTGAAATGGTATCTTGGTGTAAAAAAGGCCCCGGACTAGCACGTGTAAAAGCTATAGAAGTGACCGAACTGCCTGCTCGTAATTTTGTATCTTTCGATATTAAGAAATAGCTTCTACAAAGGTCAGAAAACGCTGGACCTCCACTAAACACTTTTCTGGATTTTCTAACATAGATAAATGCCCAACACCTTGCAGTACACTTAATTGGCATATGGATGCTGCTGCTGCTTGGGTGTATATTTCGTCTGTTGAGTAGTGAGTGTCTTCTTCGCCTTTCATAAAGAGAATAGGTTTATCTAACTGAGCAATAGTTTCTAGGTGACTAGGTCGCTCTTTCATAGCACTCAGACCTGCTAGTATAGATCTGTCGCTCGTTTGATTGACTAATGCCGTAAGTTGTTCTCTAAGTCTCCCTCTGTGCTCTAAAGCGACTAATCCAGGGATGAACAAACGAAAGAATTCTTGAGACCCATTTTTTGCTATGAAGTCTATACTCTTCTGTCTATTGACTTCTTTAGATGGACTATCTGCTAGTGCCGTACTATGCACGAGGGCTAGTGCCTTGAGCTCAGTAGGAAACAAAGCGGCATATGCCGCGGCTATATACCCACCCATACTGTGCCCCAATAGGATGCAACTTTCGATGTCTTCTGCTTTTAGGAGTTTGTTTATTTGCCTGGCTACCTCGTCTAGTGTGCCAAACGAAAGATCCCTACTCCGACCAAATCCAGGTAAGTCGATGCAGATAACCGTGTAGTCTTGGCTAAGCGTGTCAGCTAGTGATTGCCATATAGTAGAATCTTCACAAAAACCGTGTAAAAAACAAAGGTGGGGACCTGTCCCCACCTTAGAATATATAATATTTTTAAAATTAAAGATCACCCAAATACTAATCGTAGAATCTGTATCTCTGGTCTTTTACCTTTGCTTTTTGTTTTAGAGCTTCACTAGCTAATCCCCTAGCTTCTTGTGCTCCCTCTCTACTTATTTGGTCCTTAATGATGGTAAGGTCTCCTTTTTGGTACTCATTCTCATTGTTTACATAAACTACAGCTACTGCTGATTTGCCTACTATTACATCTGAATGACCGCCAACTGGCACACCAAATATGGCTCCAGAGATAGCATCGTCTTGACCAACATATGGAATATTACTAGCTCCAAATGAAGCTGCTGGCAATGCAGATACTACAGTTCCTAGCTCTTTGGCAAGTGCCTCGGCACTGCTAGCGTTTGCTAATGCAGTTTCTACTTTAGACTTAAGTTGTTCACCTAGTTTTCTGTTCTTTACAAGTGGCTCTATAGCTACTCTTAAATCTTCGGCACTTGGCAGACCTTCTTCGTTTATTTTTACTAAGTGAGCTACTACGTAGCTACCGTTCATATCTAAGATAGGAGAAATATCGCCTGTGCTAATTTCAGCATCAAATAACCATCTAGTAAGCTTGCTTGGGTTTTTCAATGCAGGAATAGCTGGGTTAGATTCTGTCACTTTACCTGCTACACGCTTAGTAAGTACTAGTGTCTCCGCTACAGATTCAAAACTGTTTTCTTTATTTACTCTCGTAAGTAGTTGACCAGCTTTCTTATAGCTTTCGCCATCTGTCTTAGTACTTGGGTATATTGTTTGGTCTATCAATGCTACTTGTACCGTTTTTCTGCTTACAGAAGACGTAGCTTTAGCTAGGTGCACACCTCTACTAGATCTTACCACTACGTAGTTATCTACTCCAGAATTAAATAAGCGATTAATTAATCTAGTAGGATAAGCTCCACTTCCTTCTCTTACCCAGCCCATATCGCCACCAGTTGCTCTAGAGGCATCAAAGTTTTTAGTAGCTGCTTCTGCTTCGAACGTAGTAGCACCACTTCTTATTTTAGCAAGAAGCTCTCTCGCTTCTCCTTCTGCTTTTGCTGTATCTATACCTGCTACACCAAACTGAATGTGGCTTCCTTTCACAGATCTAAGAGTATCTGTACCAGAGTCAGTAACTTTGAATACACTATAGGTTCCATTTTTTTCTAATGGTCCTACAACCTCACCTACATTAGCTCCGAAAATTTTATTCTCTATATCCGCTGAGAATGTACCTCTAACCATATACGATGGATCGTATGGAGTCTCGCTGCTCATTATACTTACAAATGCAGAATCATCTTTCTCATTTCTAAATTTCTCAGCTACTTCCGTACCCCATTCCATCATTTTAGCAGAATCTTCTCTAGACGGAGTCACATCTATTTTGACGTACTCTATATCTCTACTTGCTTTCTGCTCATACTTGTCTTTATACTCTTTAGCATAAGAAAGGATTTCGCTATCGCTCACAGTGATAGAAGAATCAGAGTTTTGAGCATATGGTAAAGCCACCACGCTCGCATTTATGGTCTTACTATTCTCTAAGTTCTTGTATTTCGCGTCTAAGTCTGTTGCGTAGTAGCTACCACCTATCAAAGTGCTGTACTTCTTAGCTTTAAGCCCGGCTACAAATTGATTTTGGAAAGCTAACCAACTTGCTTTCGCGTTTGGATCTTGATTAATATCTTCTTTTAAGAAACGTACTAAACGCTGCTTGTCTGGCTGACCCGTTTCTGGATTAGTAAACGACTGCATGATTTGTGGATCAGTGTTATTCCCAATTGTTAAATCTTCTAACTCTGCTGGACTTACGTCTATACCCAGTTTTTCATATTCTAAGTCTATGGTTTTAGACTGGATTAAGAGATTCCATGCTTCGTCATTATACTGCTTAGAGATATCCTCGCTCATTACAAAACCTGGATTATTTTGAGCAATTTGCTGCTTCATAGCTTCAAAACGATTGTTAAAATCATCATAAGCGATTTGCTCCCCGCCTATAGTACCTACCGAATTTGCAGTAGATCCAAATATGCTTCCTCCAGAAGATGTTAGATCCGTAAGTACAAAGGCTAGCATAGCTACACCTATGACTAAGAACAGGCAACCTGTCTTATTTTGAATCTTTTGTATAAAACTTTCTTCGTCTTTATTGTATTTGTCTGACATGTTTTGTGCTTAAAAAATAGTCTGCAAATTAAGTTTATTTAAAGCTAAAAGACAAAGTTAATGTGAGCATTAGAATGCTGCTTTTAAGTAGGAAACAATAAAAGCTCCATTTTGAATTAAAAATAAGATAATCAGTTGTTTACAAAATCATTTTTCAGCTTTTGAATTTGTTTCTTGTTACCAGCAAAATATCTGAGGGTAAATTTTGCTTTTTTGATGTACTCAGTATCTGCTAACTGCAGACCAAGTATGCGATGGTCTATAGCTTGATCTAAGTCCTTGTAAATTACGCTTTTTTTGATCTTGCGTTTATGGTTATTCGCATCTCTTATTTTTACCTTCACATCTAGCCTGTAGGGAATTATCGCATTACACTGCACTACCAAACTGTCGTTTTGGTCTACTATACCTATTGCATTAGTGCTATTTCCTTTTCGTTCTATCAGATGCTTCTGATATAGATTAGTATGTGCTATCTTAATTCTAGTTTCATTGGCAATAGTATTTGCAGTATATAGTATGGCTAAATTAGATCCCTGCACATCTAAATCTAAGTAATCTCCGTAGAACACATTTTTACCTGGAAGTGGAATAGCTTCTGATGTTATCAGGTATTCCGACATGCCATCTTCTATAGAAAACGTATTGAGCATGATATTATAAAAAGCTTCGGAGCTGGAATATCGAAAATCATAGTATGCTATAAAGACAGAGCCCGTGGCTTGGTCTACCGCCATGTTAGGGAAGTACTGTCCTCTGTTGCTTGTATCCTGGTTTACGCATATTCTTTCACTCCATGATTTTCCTTGATCTTGCGAGTACAGGAGCCATACATCAGCATTGCCACTATACTCATCTGCCCAAGTGATATAGAGTATATCCCTGGCCGTGTCACTTTGGATAAAAGGCATTCCATTGGCTCGCATTATGTTGGGCATATCCATGTCCCATCCCTTAGGTTGAGAGGCTATTTTACGATCTGTACCCCAAGTAGTTCCTCCATCGGTACTCTTATCTAACCAGATATAATAGAGCCCAGCCCATACGGCGTATATGGTTCCGTCCTTACCAATGGCTGTTGTTGCTCCTTCCAAGGTGTTATCGCCATCTAGACAATCCCCTGTGGTATCAGAAATAGTTATTGCTGTGTTAAATGAATCTGTGGATAGCTCATATTTAGAAAATCGTATTCTACTTCTATCGTCAGGATCATCGCTATCGTATTTGTCAAATTCTGTCCAAGTTACATACACATTGCCATTGTATCTATCACTATGATTATCAGAACTAAGCCACGGCTTATCCTGCATTTTATCTTGATTATACCCTACCGAATATGATGTTTCTTCCCAAGTATATGGATTCTCTATTTTTTGTACGACTATTCTATCAAACCATTCTCCGTAGGCTTTACCTGGAGTTTTAGATAAATGAGCGAAGAACAAAGTGGTATCTGAATAGTGCAAAACAGGGTCTCCATATACACCATACTTAGAAGTGCTTTTAGACTTTGGTAACTTTGGGTTTAGTGGGTTGGTATAGAAATTATCTATGTTAGATGCGGCTACCATGGGTTTTATCCAAACTTGAGAAGGCTTAATAGCAATGCTGGGCTCATTTGGGTTTGCGTGGCTATCTATAGTTCTTATGCTTATTTGTGCATTAGAGCATATTGTGATACTTAGAAGTAAGTAGCTAAATATGAGACGGTAAGATAATTTCAATTGATGTAATACAGACATAGATTGCGTACAAATTTACGATATCCCGGCTTTTAATACATTGAACATTTCTGCCACAGAATATATTACAGAACTAAAAATCTATACTAGTGCAGGTAAGCAAATGCCGATAATTAGAAAAGGTGAGGGTAAGTTAGATATACAAAACTAGGAGACTGGAATATACTTTATAGGGATAACGACATCTGCTGGCATAGAGGTGAAAAAGGTGATAATAAACTAATCCTTAGCTTAAGTACTTAGGTATAAAAAAGAAGTGATAGAAATAGCACCTCTTTTTTAATGCAATAAATCTATAATACCCGAAATTGGAGTAGAATCATTTCCAAACCACAACAGATAGAAATACGTGCCTTCTGGCACATCAGTGCTAGTGTTTTGGATACGACCGTTCCAGCATTTAGTTGGACTTGTGGTTTCGAACATCCGTTCACCCCAGCGGTTATAAATTTTCAATTTAAAATCTTTACACTCCAGAAACTCACCATCAAAAACAAAACAGTCATTCAAACCATCATTGTTAGGTGTAAAGACATTGTATAGCGTGATCTCTGGTGTGGCCTTTGGGCTAATGCTAACAGGCTTTATAATCTCGTCTTCACACGGAGTGCCTTCGTTTACAAAAAGCGTGATACTGTACTCTCCTGGCACATCATATTTGTACTTTGGTGTTTTTTCAGTAGACTCGTTGTCATCTCCAAAATCCCATCTATAGGTGAACCCATTAATAGAGTTGTTTTCTAGTTCCAGTTTATTGTCACAGCCATTAAAACTAACAGCAAAATCTGCGGTAGCATTTGCCAGCACTTCAATTTGCCTCTGGTAGGTGCTTATGATGTTGCATGTGCCACTATCTATGGATGTAAGAGTGACAGTATAGGTGCCAGGTTCTGTGAAGGTGTGGCTCGGGTTTCGGTCAAATGCTGTAGAGCCATCACCAAAGTCATATAGAAAGGAGTCTCCAAGTATGCTAGCATTCGTAAATTGTACTGTGAGTGGGCTACAACCCACTGTAGGGTTGGCGATAAAATCTGCTATCACCGCAGAGCGTATTTGGAGGTCTATCTTGAACGACGCGTTGGAGCAACGAACGCTTGGATTAGTCTCAAAGGCAGCACCTGGGGTAGTAGGAAAATCACTTACTTGAGAAGTTTGTCCATCTGTGGAGGGAGGGCAACTGCTACACACACTTTGATAGACCACTCCTTTTTTATCAAAACGGCTAGTTCCTCCGTCTACATGATCTCCCGTTACATCTCCACCGAAATAGGTGGCGTACAATAACGTTTCCGCATCTCGCCCCAATACTATAATATAAAAATCATTGCCATCTGTGGTCTTCTGCACAGCATCGCCAGAAACTGGCATGCCTGTTGTGCTGCCTGGATGGTTGATTGGGTCTACATTAGATCCCCAGCCAGAAAAATAGATGTGGTCACATACGTCTACTAAAAATGCACTAGGAGTCAGATTTGAGGCCTGATTAGTATTCCCGAAAGTGGTCTGTAAATCTATGTCTCTAAGTAGTGTATCTATTCTAAAGATAAATTGGCCTTTACTCGATTCGCCATAAGTACTGCTCGTTTTGGTGACATTGCCTTCAGTTTGTCCAGTTGCGAAAATTCTATTATCTGCATCTATATCTATAAAGTATATTTGGTCATACTCCTCTGTACCCCAATAACTTAATCTTTTTAAATTAAAATCCTCTTTGCTATAAATGGCTATGAGGCCGTCCGTACTACCATTGTTGCTAGAGCTGAGTACACTATCCGTAGTGAATAAATCTGTACTAGACGTACCACCACCTACGTATATGTTATTGTATTGATCTAGTTTGATACTGTATAGAGCATCGCTACCATCGCCTCCCAAATAGGTTCCCCACTGCATAGTTTTACAATCTCCAGATAGTGAAAATAGATAGCCATCATATGCTGTACTTTTTGCGACTTGACTGGCCTTAATCAGCGGCATATCGTCTGATAAGGTAACAGATGCAACGAAGATATTGCCATCATCATCTGTGATGATATCTCCTCGATAGTCGTCTGAATAGTTGTGTTTTAAAAGGGCATTTTGATTTAACCCGTCATTTTTATCGCCTCCTATGAATGTAGAACCTAGAAGGCTTGTGCCATCTTCACTTAGTTTAGAGACTATAATATCTGTGCCTCCTGCGTGTGTGGAATCATAACATCCTGTAGTGTGCGGAAAATTTGCCGAATAAGACGTCCCATAGATTAATAAATCATTGTTTCTATCTACTACCAAACTGTGGGGGTATTCATCATCACCTCCGCCTAAATAGGTTGCCCAAAGTAAAGTGGTCCCGGCACTATCATATTTAGAAATACTAATATCGCTTGCCAGATTTGCAGGTTGTCTGCCTACTCCGCCATTCCAAGAAGCATCATAAGCACCAGCAGTGACAGGGTATGCCCCTTGTGCAGCATCTACTATGCCCCCAGCATACAAGTTGGCCTTGCTATCATACGTGGCAGTAAACCCAAAATTGTCACCGTAAGAACCTGAGTACGTAGAGAAAATAAGCTCTGGGTCTATGACGAGAGGATAATCTGGATTTATCTGAGATAGGATCTCATAGCTTACCACAGAATCTACGACAAGGTAACGTGCATTTAACGCTATAATTTCTCCGTTGATCTGCTGATATACATAGGGTTCCTTATCGGTAAGTGTGCCAGCAGTAGTTTCTATGACTAGCTTATTGTTTTCTACGCTTATGTTGCTAGCCCCTTCTATCACAGTGCGTATTAGCTTTACTTTCTCTTGAGTAGGATTGTTAATCACCCATTGATATTTCAGGCTTTTCAATCCATTTATCTCAAAATCAATATCTGGATATACATTATGAAATACTACTTCTCCTGCAGGATGCACTTTGCTGGACCAATTCGTTTTTTTATTACCTAAATAATAGTTGTAATAATGTTTTTGAACGTTCCTAGTTTCAGAACGTGGGGCAAATTGTACCCCTTCAAAACGCATACGAATAGCATGTCTTCTTGGTACTTCATCACTTTGTTCTGCACTATGCAGGTGTTTCCAATCTTGTATCCGATTATAGTCATCTGGATGTACGAGATCATATACCATTCCTGCACTTTCTAGATATAGATTTCCGTACGGAATATTTGCTTTGTAAAGGGCAAGAGGGTGCCACTGTCCTTGGTTTGGGACAAATTCATATTGGGCTTTTTGAATAGG
>DNBZ01000194.1 GCA_003484585.1 Bacteroidota bacterium
TTTTTGAAACTCATTTTCATGCAGATTTTATAAGTGGCCATTTAACTCTTGCTAATAAAACTGGTGCAAAAATAGTTTATGGACCACAAGCAGATCCAAATTTTGAATCGATTATAGCGGAAGACAATCAGGTATTTAAAATTGGAGCAGTTACCATAACTGCAATACATACACCTGGTCATACTTTAGAAAGTACATCCTATATTCTAAAAGATGAAAATGGAAAAGAATACTGTATTTTCACTGGTGACACTTTGTTTTTAGGAGATGTTGGAATTCCAGATGTTGCTCAACGATATATGGGCGTTTCTAAAGAAGAATTGGCTGGGATTTTATACGAATCGGTAAACAATAGAATAAAACCACTTCCCGATAATATATTAGTTTATCCAGGTCATGGAGCAGGTTCTGCATGTGGTAAAAATATGATGAAGGAAACTGTAGATACACTTGGCAACCAAAAACGAATGAACTATGCTCTACGTGCGGACATGACACGCGAGGAATTCATACAAGAAGTGACAGATGGACTAGCTCCACCGCCTGCCTATTTCCCTATGAATGTGGCAATGAATAGAGACGGATACGAAAACCTAGACAGGGTAATAGCCAAAGGAAGTAGAGCATTATCTCCAGCAGAATTTGAGGCAGCGGCTAACGAGACTGAGGCAGTAATCCTAGACACACGCCATCAATCTAATTTCATAGAAGGTTTCATCCCTCAAAGTATATTTATAGGTATAGATGATGCATTTGCACCGTGGGTAGGAGCACTTATTAAAGATGTAAAGCAACCGATACTGCTAGTAGCAGAAGCAGGCCGTGTAGAAGAAGTAATTACCAGAATGAGCCGTGTTGGTTTTGACAATACTATTGGTTATTTAGAAGGAGGTTTTGAGGCTTGGAAAGCGGATAATAGAGAAGTAGACTCTCTCCGTTCTATACCCGCTAACGAATTTGAGCAAGAAGTAACAGAGAACAAATTACCCGTTTTTGATATGCGAAAAAAAGGCGAATGGGACAGCAGTCATTTAACAGATGCAACTCACGTTTGCCTAAGCGGTATCAATGAACACTTAGCAGAATTCCCTAAGGATAAAAACTTCTATGTACACTGTGCAGGAGGTTATCGCTCTGTAATAGCAGCATCTATACTTAAGATGCGTGGATACCATAATCTTACAGATGTAGCTGGCGGTTATGATGCCATACAAACGACTCACTTACCTAAAACAGAAGAAGTTTGCCCTAGCACTTTGAAGTAAAAGCAACTTAATCCTATCTTCGAGCGTTTAGAGCATAATGAATAAAGAGTTACTTCTCAAAATCGGTCGATTAATACTCAGTTTCCTTTTCATTTTTGGAGCAGTGAGCAAGCTTATATCTATGCCATTTTTCGATGGCATGGTGGCTGAACTTCTACTAGGTAAAAACTATTTTGATAACGCAAGCGGAATGATCTGGGTACAGTGGATTACTAGAATACTAGTAGCTGCTGAGTTGGTCCTTGGGTTTGCCTTATTGCAAAACAAGTGGTTCAAAAACCTAGTACTTCCTGCTACGATGGGAATTCTTGTACTTTTTACCATTCACTTATTTTACGAAGGATTCAGACAAGTTAATGGATTTACTGAGGGAAATTGCGGTTGTTTTGGGGATGTACTTCCTATGACTAATCTAGAGTCTATCATCAAAAATGTGCTCGGAATGGCTATTGGAATATACGTTTGGCTAAGACACAACAAAGACAATTCATTTGCTAGTTGGGTCGCTCCTACTTTCCTTGGACTTATTACCTTATTTACGTTAAGCTTTGGAGTAAAAAGCTATGAGTCTACTGCTGCAACTCCAGTAACTGAAAAATTAGGACTCGCTGAGAAACCACTCCAAAACCTTCCAGTAGACACTGTGGTGAACAGAATAATAGAAGAGGAAGAAACAACTACAAAGCCTATTGTCAAACCAAAGGAAACAGCTCCCGTTGTAGCTAAAGAAGTGACACCTGTTGTGGTGAGAAAGACCCCAAGTGATATAACGCTAGAACTGCTATACACCTATGCTCCGGCTATAGAGTCTCAAAATCTAGCCTATGGATCTAAGATGGTATGTCTATTTAGTATGACTTGCAGCCACTGCCAAGAGGTATATAGAGACCTTACAGCTATGAATACTAGCGGCAAACTACCTAATGTATATTTAGTAAACTACGGCACAGAGTACGAACAGAACTACTTTTTTTCACAAGCGGGAAATGTAAAATCTCCACATACACGTACAGAAGAATTTTCGGACTTTAAACGAATGCTAGAAGGTAAGACATACCCTCGAATGCTCTATGTGAAAGACGGTAAAATAGTAAAGGAGTGGGACGTAGACACCTATGACAAGGCAGGGTTTATGAGGTACTTTGGCATAGAAAAACTTGAAGAAAAGAAAGAAGGCGGATTGCAGCTGGAGATACAAGACGGAGCTAGTCCGTGGTAAAACTACTATGGTACAGCTTTCTTTTTATATTCCTGACGGCCCTTACTCAGATCGGAGGAATAGTTCTGCTTATTTCATTACTAATTTTTAGCGTACGATCTCTAAAAACAATCACCAAAGTCCTCATGTTCATAGGGCTTTATTTCGTTACTACTTTTATCATCATTCCGCCATTAGCACAACTATGTGGCAGGGAGAAGATTAAAAATGGAAAACCAACGAACTATATGAGCGTAATTCTAAACAGGAATTATGTGAAGCCCGAATTAAATGTAATACTCAGTAAGCTAGAATCATTGGCAAGCTATGAAAACGCCAATATTCATTACCTAGACGCCAACTTCCCTTTCTTAGACGGCTTCCCGCTTCTCCCACATCTCAGTCACAATGATGGCAAAAAACTAGACATTAGTTTAGTCTACGAATCGCCTAGCGGAAAATTATCTGACAAACAAAAGTCAGTTAGTGGTTATGGAGTTTTTGAAGGCCCTAAAGACGGAGAACCAGACCAAATAGCAACGTGTAAAAAAGCAGGATACTTCCAATACGACTACCCAAAGTATCTCACTTTTGGTGAAATTAATAAGGACCTCCGATTTTCAGAAAAAGGCACAAAACTACTGGTAGAGGTACTCTTGAAATTTGACAACATGGAGAAGATCTTTATAGAGCCCCATTTAAAATCAAGACTCGGTTTGACAAATTCAAAAATCAGATACCACGGATGCGGAGCGGTGCGTCATGATGATCATATTCATATACAAGTTAAGTAACGTTACCTCAACTTAAACTCCACTCCTACTCTTACATTCTGAATAGTAGGTTTCTGCTCGTAACTAGCTAGCATAGAGTTGAGTCCCATTCCATATCCGTAGCTAGTCCATAAATTCCATCTAGGCGTCAGCCAAAACTTAGCTCCGACAGCCGCATTGGCTTGAAGAAGCATTTTGGCTACCTCTTCACTTGTACTTAAATCTACTATCTCAGTAGTAGAAAGTATAGTTATGTCTTTATTCGCGTTTTTCAGTAACGCATACGTACCTTTAGCATTTACTAAAAAAGATGCAGTAAGACCCGCTTCTACAAAGTAGCGGAGTCGTTTCTGACCGAAGTTATACTGAAGGTTAAGCGGCACAGAGGCATAATTAAAAGACACTTCGCATCCTTCACAGATTTGATTAGTACTACTTAACAGTGTACCATCTACCTTCTCTTGAGTAATAAGTGCTACTCGCGTACCCCGAGGAGTTGTAGTATACTCTGCGTTAGATATTCGTGGAGCGGTTATATAGGTATACTCTTCTTGCGATTCAGTATAATAGGTTTTCTCT
>DNBZ01000231.1 GCA_003484585.1 Bacteroidota bacterium
CATTATCTATAAGTTTGAGTGATAGATAGGATTAATAAGAGAGTACACATATAAGTAAACAATTGAAGTCGTAAGTATACAGATAGATATACTGATAAGAGTAACAGAACAGACATTGATAAATGGAATGGATAGGACTTGTACTATTCATTAACTATATACATAACAATAACTTAGACTGGTATTCACTTGTGAATGCTAGGCCTCCCACATCCGTGTGTAATTGTAATGTTATAACATAACGTATACCAGCTTCGCTGGATGATTGCCCCCAGCAGGGGGTTTGCTTCCCACGGTGTGTGTATGCATAACACTCCACAAATTTTTACAAAAATTAGCCTCGGTAATACGACTTTGCTTTTGCTCACCATGACTGAAGTCATGCTTCGCACAGTAGCAGTCGGATGATTAATAAATTTTATTTATGTAGACTTGCTTTATTTATAACTTCTATCTATACTAATCATAATGCTAACAACAAGGTCGTATGTAAACATACTTCCAATAGTTCTAGTGTAACTTTTCATGTTACACGTATGTGCAGACCTCTTTAAGAGGCTTTCTTGTACATTATTCTTTCAAGCTACGGGTATCGTAGGATGTGTTCCTCTTACCCTAGTATTCTTTTGGAGTTTCTTTGAGTATATTTAATTGGTTATCAGGAGGTAAGGCAGTATCAGAACCTATAGAAGCTGTAGGTAATGTTCTTGATGCTTTATTCACTTCTGATGAAGAAAAATTAGATAAAGAAATTATTAAGCAAAGACTCTTTTTACAACCTGCCCTTGCTCAAGCTGAAATAACAAAAGCACAAACACAGCACAGAAGTATTTTCGTAGCTGGTGCTAGACCCTTTATTCTTTGGGTATGTGGATTAGGATTCTTATTCTCTTTTGTTATTAATCCTATAATTCAGTGGATTATGCCTGAAGTAGGTTCTCCAGTTCTTCCTCTTGAAGTTATGATGGAACTCACATTAGCAATGTTAGGATTAGCTGGATTACGTACAGTAGAAAAGCTACAAGGTAAGGCTCGATGAGTCGTATACCTATAAGTCATAAAGATAGAATACGGGGTGAAGAGAGACATAGAAAAAGAGCTGACTTAAATTTATCTACAAATATTAATAACGAGTTAGTAGTTCTTAATAACAAGATAGATACGGAAATAGCTTTAAGACCTCTCTTTGATAACGTGGCAGACTTAGTCAGTAAGAGTCCAGCAAGGGGTTTAGTTGTATCAACAAGACGGTACTACGTAAATGAAGCCCCTGTGCCTAATATGGATTTTATTATTCTGTCTCCAGCCGATTATGGCGGAGTACCAGATGGATATGTAGATTTCTATGTAGCATCAGGAGATGTAGCTAAGAATATATCTAATGTACTAACAGGTAGTATGGGAGGTATGAGGTCAGATGGAGCAGATTACACTCCTAACCTCCAAGCCTTATCCGCTCAACTAAATCCTAAGAGAAGTTTATACGTAGATAGTACAAGCTTCTCTCTTTCAGGTTTTATATTGTTTAATAACGGATTCAAAGAAGTATCTCATGCAAGTAATTGCGTAGTTACATTCTTAGGAGCAGGGGAACCTAGCTCAACAACAAAAGCTTTGTACAGCATAAACGTAGATATAAACGGGACAAGCACTAATGAGACAGTCCTTACTACAACAGCAGCCGTAACAAATAAAGGCGGTAATTCTTTCACGCTTATAGATGCAAGTTCCTTTCAAGAAGGGGATGCTATACGTATTAATAAGCATGTATGCATTATTACAGATATTTTTGGTAACGTAGTTTATACGGATAGAACTCTTCCTATAAGACAATTAGCTTCGGGTTCTGAAGTTTCTAGGTTAGATGTACCTAACACAAACTCTAGAATGGAAGGGCCAGCTTTAATTAAGTTTGCTCCAAATAGAACAACTCAATATTACGGAATGGGTGTACGAGCTAGTTATTGTGTAGGCATAACAATAAGTAATTTTAATTCTTTATATAATGCTTCTGGAGTAGCTGAGTTAGTATGCTGTGCAGATTCTTACTTGGCAGGTATATATCAGAAGTCACCTACGTCAGCAGGTAGTACAGGTTTATCATACGCTGGACAACTGAGTGATGGAAATGATAATACAGCTCAGAACTTAAGGAGTCAGGAGGGGAGACACTGCGCTTCTATATCCTTTAGTCACAGAAACAAAGTAATGGACTGCATAGACTTCCAAGGAACAAACGCCTCTTATTTAACGCAGCACAACGGATGTAGGGAAAATACATTCATCAACTGTGACTTAGTAAATTGTTCTTTCGGTGTGTACTTAGGGGGGCAATTTGCTGGAGCAGGAGCAGTAGAAGATTTAGCAGATGGGGATCAAAGTAACATTATCCAAGACTCTCGGTTTATAAACTCTCGTGGTCTTTATCGTATGACTCGGAAGAACAAAGCTGTTAACTGTCAATTTATAAATGATACAGTAACTTCTTTTAGAGAAGTCTTTGTACCACGTAGTAATGGTGAGTCTACTTTTACAATAGAAAATTGTGAGATTGATATTGTTAATACGATTTGTGATGTTAGTGTTGAATTTACTCTTAACATGAGAGGCGGATTTTACTCTAATACTAATATTGATACTCTATTTAAGGGGACAGTTATTTCAAACAACATAGCTAATATAGTTTTTCAAAATGACCCCACAAGTAGCGAACTCCCCTTTGAAGGGTCTTTATTTTAAAACAGGAACATTATAATGGCACGTTATACGACATCAGGACAGAAGACTTCATTAGAAGCTCTCAATGCAGAACTAGAAAAGATTGAGATTGGGCAGCAGGGTTTGTTATCTCGTTCAGGAGAAACTCCTAATCAGATGACTTCTTTTTTGGATATGAATAATAATACAATTATTAATCTACCAGAACCTACTCAACCTACTGACCCTGTACGCCTACAGGATATAATATACCCTTCTGGGGATGTTGTGCTAACTTCAGATTTGACAAAAAGTCCTACATCTGTAACAGGTGTTCTAAGAGCAGAAGATGCGTATGCTGCTACATCTATTAATTTTCATACAGGACATGCTCCCGATAAATCCGAAGTAGGTCTTGGAAACGTTGATAACACATCAGACGTAAACAAACCTGTTAGTGCAGCACAAAGTACAGCTATAGGCTTAAAGGCTGATACTACTGCTTTAACTGCACATACTACAGATATAAGTAATCCACATTCTGTTACACAGACACAAGTTGGGTTGTCTAATGTAAACAATACATCGGATGTCAATAAACCCGTATCTACAGCAACACAGACAGCTTTGGATTTAAAGGCTAGTACAACATCTTTAAATACGCACATAAATGATGCGGCAAATCCACACAGTGTAACACAAGCACAAGTTGGATTAGGAAATGTAAACAATACAGCAGATGCTGATAAGCCTGTATCCTCTGCAACTCAAACTGCTTTAAATCTAAAAGCCGATACGAGTGCTTTAACTACCCATGTGAATGATGTAACAAACCCTCATTCTGTTACTAAAACACAAGTAGGTTTATCGAATGTTAATAACACTTCTGATGCTAACAAGCCTGTAAGTACAGCGCAACAAACAGCACTTGATTTAAAAGCAGATAGAAGCTCCCTCAATAGACAGTCTTTGCTTGATAATCCCCTTTGTCACTTATTTAAAACAAATAAACTTGTCGAGACATCAGCACCTACAGGCACAGATAGTGACATAACATTTACAAGAGCATCTACTGCAACATATGTTGACCGATATGGCATTGTAAAAACAGCAGCAATTGATACTATTCGAGAAGAAAAAGATGGTTTTTTAATTGAGCAAGCAGGCACTAATTTAGTTCCATATTCTGAACAATTTGACAATGCAGTATGGATTAAAGCTTTGGGAGCTTCTATTACGCCCAATGTTACTACATCACCTGATGGCACTGTAACTGCCGACAAAATAGATTTTACAAATACAAACGATAGGTTATTTCAAGCTGTTGCAAATACTACTGCTGCATCATTTACATTTTCAATTTGGGTAAAAAGCACTGGCGCAGATAGAAGCATTAGTCTTAGGCTCAAAAATTCTCCAACGGCAACTAATTTTACAAAAACAAACTTCACAGCGACTTCAGAATGGCAGAGGTTCAGCGTAACACTTGCAAGTCTTGCTGAAAACTTGGTTTGTGAACTAATAAGTATAGCGGTGAATTTAGATTTTTTTATCTGGGGCGCACAGCTTGAACAATCTTTAGCTGCTACTAGTTACATACCAACAGTTGCAACACCTGTCACTAGAATAGCTGACAAAGCTTTGCTACCAGTTTTAAATAACGTAGTTACAAAAGAATTTTCTATTTTTGGAATTATAACTAACTTATCATCAGTAACAACAACAGGGAATAAATTTATTTTTAGAATGCCTGTCGCAACTGGTTTTCTTGCGTTATTTTACAATGCAGGCAGCCCAAATCAATTTAATTTTAGATATGATGATGGTAGTGCAGCAGCACAAGCAACAGTTGTAGTTACAGAAAATATAAAATATTTTG
>DNBZ01000230.1 GCA_003484585.1 Bacteroidota bacterium
CACTACTATAAAAGAAGGGTCAGATCAATTTGAAATAGCAGGAAGTTGGCAAAGAGATAATTTTGGTGGCAATCCTAGTTTCGGTTGGAAAACGGATATAGGCGAGCTCTCGTTTGGAGGTAAAATCAAGATTAAAAAGAGAAAATTTTATTACTTCAATAACGTAACTCTAAATATTACAGATGACTATTTTGGAGCTACTGCTAAGCAGCTTCACAGTTCTCTGCTTTCTAATGATGATAGCATGTGGGCACCTCGTCAGACTAATCAGTTTACACATACATTTAAGCTATCTCACGAGCTCAACCAAAAGACAAAAATTACCGTAACCAATCAGCATAGTTTAAGTATTAATCAAAATACAAGAACATTACAGATTGTTGGTTTTGATGCCATATTAGCTCCTGGTTTTCAGTTTGATAGAAGCTTGAATCTAGATAATGCTACTACCTACACACATCACTCTAACCTTACGGCTATCAACGTAAAAAGAACGATCAATGATAAGCTAATAGGGAATCTATCCTTGGGTAGATTATTTACTAATCTAAGAGCAGATGCGAATGGAAGGCCATTTCGATCTGGGACCGTAGATCAAGTATATGATGAAGAGAGTATAGTAACAGATCCGGTACAGATTTTCAATCCAAATGGTTTTGTACAGTTTGTACTACCTGGTCCAGGTCTTATAAATAATGGTGGAATTAGCTCTACGTGGCACGATCACTATGCTCGTGAGTTTACTATCAAAACGAGTTTCAAATATTATCCAAATGATAAAACGCATCAGATGAATTTTGGGTGGGAACAGAAGTTAAATAGATACCAATGGATAGACGTTACTCGCCCGTGGGTAGGGGCCCCTATTCAGATAAATGACAGTGTATCTACACCTAGTATAAGTATAGGATCTAGTAATGATATATGGAGTGTAAAACCAAATAATGGAGGAATCTTCTTTAGCGATAAGATTAATTACAAAGGCATCATAGCAAATCTTGGATTACGATTTAACTATTGGGCTCCAGGTAAATTTGCAGATGACGCGGTTAACAATCCAAATGCACCAGTTATTGACCAAATACGAGAAGACTATATAGACAATACCGTAAAATTCCTAGGGATGAGATATAAGGCCAGATTATTGCCAAAGATCAATGTTTCGTTTCCCGTAACTAGTAATAATGTATTATACTTTAACTACAGTCACAGTATGCGTCTGCCGCATCCACGTTTTGTATACGCAGGTTTAGACCCTGAGTTTCAAGATAGAAGTTTCCTGTCTTTCTTAGGAAATCCGGATCTGAATCCTGAGGTGAATGTAAGTTATGAGGTAGGTTACAAGTCTCAAATAGGTAAGAACCTAGGCTTGACACTGGCTGTGTATAATAACAATAGGTTTGATTATATAGTAAGCCGAAGGGTGATAGTACAAGATCAAACGGGGAGACCTGTGAGTAAGACGATGTACATTAACCAAGATTATGCAAAGGTGCAAGGAGCAGAGGTAAACGTGATATGGCGTGCGACCAGCTACCTACGTACATTTAGTAATGTAGCATATCAACTAGCAAAAGGAAAAAGTAATAGTGCCAGAGAAAGTAGTTTGCAGATAGAGCAAAATGGTGAAGTGCCACTAAGTACGGAGCAGTATCTTGCTTGGGACAGACCTTGGAATATCAATCTAGGTATAGTTTTGGCTCCTGATACGACTTTGAGATTTTATAAAAATTGGATGAAGGGAATGCAAGTTTACTTTAGCTCTTCGTTTCAAAGTGGTTTTAGATACACTCCGCAGGTACTAGAAGGAGAGAATGATCTCGGTAGACCACAGTATCGTTCTGATCTTACTCAGTACTTAGAAGAGAGAGCAACACCTTGGATTAATTCTGATATAAAACTTACTAAAACCTTCGCGTCTAATAAAGGAAAAGGAATAACGCTAAGTGTAGAGGCTAGAAACTTATTTAACAATAAGAATGCTCAGATTATAAACTCTGTAACAGGGAGAGCTTGGGAGCCTGGGGATGATTTACCCAATGACCAAAGAGATGATAGATACTTAGGCCCGGAGGAAAATGGAACTCCACCTAATAATCCAGCTCGTTATCAAGCTCCTAGGCAATTACTATTCGGTTTAAGCTTTAGATTATAATGCCGATACCAATTCTAGTCCTGCTCGTTATGAGGTACATTAGAAAGAGAAGGAAACGTAGGGCTGATTAGGGTTTTGGTTTCTTCATGCTAAACTCAGAAACTCTTTGGAGTACTTTTATAAAACGTTCGCTAGCTTGAACTACGACGTCAGATTTTGTTTTCTACACTGTCTGCTTTCGACCATTTCCATTCTTCTCTACAGTCAAAACAGTGATAGGTAGTGCTGTATACAGGTAAGAAACTGCCTATAATAAAATAGCTCAAAACAGTGAGCCAATTTGCTTTCTTATTAATCGCAAAGTTTTTGGATTGACAGTGAGGACAAATATTTCTATGTTTCCTTTCCGTTTTGTAATGCTTCACTTTGCTGACCAAGTCTCCGCCGTTTTCGGCAAGGTATCCTCCTGCTTTTAAGAGATGAGTAGCTTCTTCAATCTGAGATTCGTGAACAAAAATTTTGACACCACCTATGGCATTAGAGTAAAAGTGGTTTTCTTGAATGGTCAAAACATCTTGTAGAAATACTATAATGTCGTTACTCTCTAGGTATCCCTGCACTATATGTGCTTCGTGTACATATTCAAAGGAAATAAGCAGCGTAAAATTATTCATTCTTACTCATTAATAGACGCAAGATATACGCATAAAAGAACTGACTGTGTCTAACATTTCTTGCTTCTAGTATTTTGAGAATACACTAGAAGCAAGAAGAATGTATAAAGTTGTATAATTTGACATTTTTTTGGTAGTAAGTATTTATCCCTCGTACTCACTCAGCACTAGCCAGCGGTCACTCTTTGTTGTGATTTCTTGGAGTACTTTCCCAAGGCGTTCGCTAGCTTTGGCTACGACGTCAAAGTCGGTCGCATTGGCTACTAACTCTGCTTCTAATGTGCCTTTTTCTATTTCCAAGTCTTCTAGTTCCTTTTCTAAAGTATCAAACTCGTACTTCTCTTTAAAACTCAATTTGTTTTTAGGAGCTTCTGATTTAGGTTTTTCTGCTAGAGCTAGGGCTTCTTGTTTGGCTGCTTTTTTCTGTTTTTTAGCAAAGTTTTCTTGATCTACTCTATATTCGGTATAGCTGCCGTTGAAGTCCCTAATCTTGCCTTGTCCTTCGAATACAAATATGTGCTCTACTATACGGTCTAGGAAATATCTATCGTGACTCACTAGTAGTATACATCCGCCAAAATCTGCTAAAAATGATTCTAACTTATTGAGCGTGAGAATATCCAAATCGTTGGTAGGCTCATCTAGTATCAGAAAGTTGGGATTCTGCATTAGAACCGTAAGTAGGTATAGTCTTCTTTTTTCTCCACCACTTAGCTTATCTACGAGCTGGTTTTGCATTTTAGGTGGAAAGAGAAAGAGGTTGAGCATCTGACTCGCTGTTACCTTAGCTCCGTCTGCTAGAGTTATCACTTCTGCCACATCTTTTAGCACGTCGATTACACGCTTTTGTGGTTTCAGATTTTTCATCCCTTCTTGGCTATAGTAGCCAAAAACAATAGTTTCTCCACGATTAATTTTGCCACTGTCTGGTTGCTCCAGATCCATAATCATATTCAGAAATGTAGACTTGCCACATCCATTTTTGCCGACTATTCCTATGCGTTCTCCTTTTTTAAATGTGTAGTCAAATCCTTTTAGAATTACGGTGTCATCATATGCTTTGTAGAGCTTTTTAAGCTCCAGTATCTTACTGCCTATACGAGACATTTTTACAGATAACTCTAAGTCTTGTGTTTTCTTGCCACTTTTAGCCTTAGCTTCTATGTCATAGAAAGAGGATATACGCGACTTGCTTTTAGTAGTACGAGCTTTTGGGCTTCGTCTCATCCAATCTAGCTCTGTTTTCATAAGCTGTTGGGCTTTGCCTATCTCAGCTGTTTGTGCAGCTTCCATCTCGGCTTTCTTTTCTAAGAAATAGGCGTAGTTGCCACTGTAATTTTGCAATCTACCATCTGTCATTTCTATTATTTGGTTGCAAACGGAGTCTAGAAAATATCTATCGTGACTTACCATCAGTATGCTCATGTTAGAGTTGCTCAGGTAGTTCTCTAGCCACTCTATCATGTCTAGGTCTAGGTGATTGGTAGGCTCATCGAGCATGAGCAAATCTGGATTTTGAAGAATGGCCAAACTGATAGCTAGACGTTTCTTTTGTCCACCGCTTAGTAAGCTAATCTGCTGATCGTAATCGGTAATCGTGAAACGGGTAAGCAGTTCCTTCAGCTTTCGCTCAAAATCCCACGCATCAGCTTCGTCCATAGCCGCAGACGCATTTTCAAAGGCTCGCTGGGTGTCTGTGTTGTAATCGGCAGTTTGTGCTTCTAGAGATGCCTCATATGCACGTATGGTCGCCATTATATGTGTGCTGCTATTGTCTATTAACTCTTGTATCGTCCCTTCGTCAAATACGGGTTCCTGGGGTAGATAGGCAGATCGTATCCCTTTACGTAAGCGTACTATACCGTTATCTGGCTCGTCTACTTGTGCTAGTATTTTGAGAAGAGAACTTTTGCCAGTTCCATTATTAGCGACTAGTGCTATTTTATCTCCTTTGTTTATGCTGAGGTCTAAGTTTTGAAAGAGTATTCTCTCGCCTAGATCTTTGCTCAGATTTTCGCCGTTTAGGTAGTTCATTAAAGGCGGTAAAGGTAGCTGAATAAAAAAATGCTCACAACTTAAGGTTGAGAGCATTTTTCGAATGTTCTTAGGCGTTATTTTTATCGCTTACTACTAAAGGCATTTTTAAGACCTTTGGTACTGGTGATATCTACTTTTACAGAACCTACGTAGATGTTTGCTTGTATTCTTACAGGTATTTTGTTAGCATCTGCACTTACCCATATAGTCATATCGTCTTCGTCCTTGAACACTCGGTCTACTACCAATTGTGGTCTTAGTTTATAGCATTCTATCTTACCTAGGTCAGTCTTTATAGTTTCTTTTCCTATGTACTTAAACTTGAGGTCATAGATTTCTTGGTCTAGATAAATATTAATAGGGAAACTTTGTCCTGTGGCTGCATTTTGAAAATCAATAGTACGTGCATAGAAGATAGAGCTAACAATATCTTGCAGGTACGCAGGCATATCCATATCCTTTTTCTTGCCTTTTAGCTTTTTCTTATCGTGGTCATAGTATACCAAGTCTTCGTCTCTGTAGTTATCTTCCTCCACCTTTTTCCAATATTTTAATGGAGCAACACTCTGGCTGTCTATATAGCTTATAAAATGATCTCGCACTCTAAATGCCCAGTCAAAAGAACGAAATGTTTTACCATATGCACTCACTTGGTAGGTAGATCTTCCATTCACTTTTACAGGCTTCTCTGCTACGTTTACATCTACACTAGCAGCATTTATCCAGCCATAGTGCACTCTGTATTTTAGCTGCTCACCATATGTGAAAGCTTCATTACTCTGCTTACGCAAATCGTCGTACTGATCTGTTTCGTTAGTGTATGCACTTCCTACTAATAGAATAAATGCAAGTGTTGTCAATTTTATGGTATTCATATCTCTTCGCTTTGTCTATACTAGTCCCATTTTTGTGCCAAATGGTATTCTGCTATGATAAACCATTACAAAGTTGCTTATTTGCAGCTAATTGCAATGATTAATTAATGTTTTTAAGACAAATATTCCTGTTATGTTGCTTTACTTTTCTGTTTAATATTGTATACAGTCAGTATGAGAATTCATTCTTCGACCACGATAAATACGAGAAAACTCTAGACTCTAGTCACCTAAAATTTCATTTTGATAATCTCAGTTATTTCAGAAATGCAGAATATCTCTCTAGAGTAGACAAAGGGTCTACATACATCGGTTTTCAGGCTATGCCGTATGTTCAGTATTCTTTTAATGAGAAAGCTCAGATTTATGGAGGTTTTAATCTGAGGTACGATTTTGGTAATCCAGCCGTTCAAAGTATTGAGCCTTATTTTAAGTTTACGTATGATGATGTACTACACCATAATATTGTTTTTGGTAGCCTCAATGGCACACTACAACATAAAATGATAGAGCCTCTTTATGATTATGAAAAAGCAATAACGGATAGATTTGAGCAAGGACTACAGATAAGTAAGCCAGGTAAATATCTTACTTATGATGCGTGGATAGATTGGCACGATATGATCTACCACGACGATCCCAAGAATGAGCAATTTGTAGCAGGATACAATGTTTACCTTAATCCCATTAGCACAGAAAAGAATAAACTAAGCTTCAATGCACAAGGAATCACCGTGCACAGTGCCGGCGAAATAGATATAAATAGCTCACCAAATTCGGTAGAGTATAATTTTGCTTACGGAATAGAATATACTCACTTCTTCAATGAGCATACTAATCTATTTATGAGTGGACACGCCGCTTTCTATGAAGATAGAAGCGATAACAAAGTTCATGGTATCATAGATGGGGTAGGGCAGCTTGGAGTGCTAAGGCTGACACATAAAGACTATCAGTTCGTGCTCAACTATTGGGACAGTCACCAGTTCCAAGGTCCGTGGGGCGAGCAGCTGTATCACTCTACTGGCAATAAGAGTTTGCCTATAATGTATGACTATCGAAAAATGGTAGGAGCACGAGTGGGCTATGAAGTTACTATTGGCAAAAATCTTGTGTTTTTGAACAGGCTAGGATTGAACTATAATGTACATCCCAATAAGCTAGATGTGACCATGGAGAACTACCTGCGTTGGCATTTCTCAACCAAGAAAAGAAAAGTGAATTTGGACTAACTCAGTATTTTTAAAGCCCATCCAATACAGAACATAACTACTGCGATAGTGGCAATCTGTTGACCATGCTTTCTGTCATTTTTGGAATATTTATATGCTCTATTACCATCGGGTAATTCTGCTTGTTTAGATTTAAGAGTATAGCCAATTACTACGCCTATTATACTGCCGAAAATAGCAAGCACATAACCAATAAAGATAAGGCCAGATTGATGTTTTTTTGGGAAAGTTTGATTGTTAGAAGTCACTTAATATCCAAAGATACTATAAAGGCTAGAAATCTAAAGAGTTTACTTCCTTGCTACTTCACATATATCGAAAACTCATCTTGCTCCACCAATTCGCCGAAAGGTTGGGCATCGATTCCATTTGCTTTTAAAAGATTTTCTACCTCCGCGGTAGAGTCCGGTTCTACTGCTATAAGTAGACCTCCACTCGTTTGTGGGTCGCATAGGATGTCACGGTAAGATTCGTTCGCCAGTTTTACTTTTTCACCATAACTGTCCCAGTTTCTTGTGGTTCCGCCTGGCACACATTTCTGCTCTAGATAGTATGCTACTTCATCAAAAATAGGTACTTTGCTATAGTTAAGTTTTGCAGATAATTGGCTGCCCTCGCAGATCTCTGTTAAGTGACCGAGTAGTCCAAATCCTGTAACATCGGTCATAGCAGTTATACCTTTTATGCTCGCTAGTTGTTGACCTATTTTGTTTAGCTTAGCCATAGAATCAGGAGCTATATGCTCATGCTCTGCTAGCAGCTTGCCTTGCTTTTGAGCAGTGGTGAATATACCTACTCCTATCGGTTTGGTAAGATAGAGTATACACCCTTTGGTGGCGGTGTTGTTTTGTTTCAGTTTGGCTATGTCTACGCGGCCAGTTACTGCTAGGCCGAAGATAGGCTCAGGACTATCTATACTGTGTCCACCTGCTAGCGTAATGCCTGCTTCTGCACAAGACGCACGACCGCCTTCTAGCACTTGCTGTGCCACTTCTGGCGGCAGCTTATCTATAGGCCACCCTAATATGGCTATAGCTAGCAAAGGTGTCCCTCCCATTGCATATATGTCACTTATGGCATTGGTAGCAGCTATTTTTCCGAAGGTAAACGGATCATCTACTATCGGCATAAAGAAGTCGGTAGTACTAATCACTGCAGATCCGTCGCCCAGATCGTATACCGCTGCGTCATCTCTGCTATCATTGCCTACTAGTAGGTTTTTGTCCGTACTAGCTGGCATACTTGTTCTTAGCATCTTGCCTAGCACCTTTGGCGATATTTTGCATCCACATCCTGCACCGTGGCTATATTGTGTTAGTTTTATTTCCTTCATAAGTTCAGCTTTTCTAGTGCCAGAGCATTCTCGTAGTGATTTGTATTATTCCTTGATATAGTGGTTACCGTACGAGCAGCTTCTCTGTTTTTCCCTTTTTTATAAAGCTTGTCATAGTAACCAAGTGACAGTAGAGCCACTTCGTAATATTTTTTTTCTGAAAGTAATTCCAAAGCCAAATTCACCTTTTCAAGACCAAGTCTTTTAGATAGTTTTAGTATGGAATCAGCTAATAGATGATCGCCTACTTTAGTATATTCTTGGACCAAGTGCGTAGCTCGCTCTTCTGCTGGTATGTCTATGAATATAAGAGCACTAGATCTCATTTGTGTGTGAATCTGTTGCGGTACATTTACAGTGCCTATACTATAACTCTCGTCCTCTATCCAGATAGGCAGGGTTCTATCTAGTTTACTTATTTCTCTAAATAGGTTGTTATCAAACTGCTCCGATGTAGGCTGAGCGTCTTGGCCTATACCACCAAAAGCAGAACCCTTGTGATGGGCAAGACCTTCTAAATCGAGAATCTGATGTCCTAGCTTCTTTAATTCACTAAGGATATATGTTTTCCCGCTGCCAGTAAATCCCCCTAGTAGTTTGATTTTGATTGTAACTTCTAGTTGATCTAGCACATAGTTTCTGTACGCTTTGTATCCTCCAGTAATCACACTCAGTTCCGAAAAGCCATTGTCTGATAGATGCTTAGCAAAAGACTGACTTCTCATTCCCCCTCGCCAGCAGTGAATTATGGCGGAGCCTTCTGGGGCTGCTTTTTTCGAAATATGTATAAAATTAAGTAGCTTAGGATTTACAAGTGTAGTCCCCTGTTCTATAGCTGCCTCTTTAGATACTTGCTTGTACGTGGTCCCTACTTCAGCTCGCTCCTCGTCCGAAAATAGAGGAATATTGATAGCATTTGGGATGTGGCCTTGTTGGTACTCTTTTGGCGAGCGGACATCAATTATGGGCCTAGTGCTGCATAGTGCTTCCGATATATTGATGTTATTAACCATGTTGTAGTTATACTAACCCGTAAATCATATTTAGGTTCAAGGTTAAGCAAATGTTTATCTATTCTATTACAAAGTAGAAATATGCATTGTAAGAAGAAGTTATACTGCGATGCTCTTAGAAAGGTTACCTATTGGGGCAATCACAATTCTTTGAGGGGCCTTTATGACGATATCGTTTTTTAGACTTACAGCTATCGAAAATGAGTATTAGACTGAGGCCGAGAAGTATTATAGCAAATGTTTTTTTCATGCTTGAGTACGAAAGTAAAACGTAACTACCGATGAGTTAGTACATTTGCCCATATTTTATGAAAGAAACTATTTATACTATGCTGAAAGGAGCTGCTATGGGAGTAGCAGAAGTGATTCCTGGAGTCTCAGGAGGGACACTTGCTTTTATCACGGGTATCTACGAGAGACTACTAAATGCGATTAGTAATATCAATCTTGGCTTACTTAAAACGTGGAAAGAAGAAGGTTTTAAAAGTGTATGGCAAAAGATAGATGGCTTGTTTCTCACTAAGCTGTTGGCTGGTATGGCGATTGGTTTCTTAGTGGGGCTTAAGGTTATTGTAAAACTGCTAGAGAGTCATCCTATTCTTATATGGAGTTTCTTCTTTGGGTTAATTCTAGCGTCTATCCCTATGATAGCACGAGAAGTAAAAAAATGGGGAGGTCTTGAAATAGTGCTTCTGATACTTGGGTCTGCATTGGTATATTGGATTACCATAGCTGCACCTTCTCAAGGGAGCGAACATTTGGCTATGGTGTTTTTGGCAGGAGTATTAGGGGTTTCGGCTCTTATGTTACCTGGGTTGTCTGGTAGTTTTGTGCTGCTTTTATTGGGTATGTATACCATTATAATGCCTGCAATAGAAGAATTCACGCATCATCCTTTTGGTCCGGAGACCACTATTATAGTTGTTTTTGCTTTAGGTATGCTTGTCGGTTTACTCAGTTTTGCAAAGGTCCTTACTTTTACTTTTAGGAAATATCCTAACCCAACTATGGCATTGCTTACGGGTTTTTTAATAGGCTCACTTAATAAGGTTTGGCCTTGGCAAAATGTCCTAGAAACACGAGTAAATAGTCATGAAGAAAGGGTAGTGCAATTTTCTGAAAGCGTATGGCCAACAACATTCTCAGATTTGCCAACCGACAACTTCCTATATGGTAACGTACCGCAGATTTTGCCGGCTATTGCTATTATGTTAGCTGGAATTACCCTTATTTATTTGATGAATAAGTATAGTGTAAAAGAAGAATGAAGAAATTTGGAGTAATTGGATTCCCCATAAAACACTCTTTTTCTCCTGGTTACTTTGCTCAGAAATTTGCAGACTTGGAGCTTGATGATTGCGAGTATCAAGCGTATGAAATTGAAGATTTAAAGAAGCTGAAGGCTTTAGTAAAGAAGGGAAAGTTAAGTGGTTTTAATGTTACCATACCTCATAAACAAAGCATTATTCCTATGCTGAAAAGTTTAAGCAATGCCGCTAAAGCCATAGGAGCAGTAAATACTGTGTCAGTAACTGCCGAAGGTTGGTTTGGAGATAACACAGATTTTATTGGTTTCAGAAAAAGCCTCTCTAAGCTTAAAGGGAGCAAAAGACATACTGCTTTAATCTTTGGAACTGGAGGTAGCTCCAAGGCAGTAAAGTATGCCTTACAGCAATTAGGAATTCAGTATTCCACGGTGTCACGAGGACCTATGGCAGAGTACTCTTATGCAGATTTGACTGAGAAGGAAATCGCAGGGCATTCTATACTTATTAATACTACTCCTCTTGGATCCCCTGCTATGGAAGATGAATGTGTGTCTATACCTTATAATGCTATTAATGCTAAGCATATTTGCTACGACTTGATTTATAAGCCAGAAGAATCTCTTTTCTTAAAAAAGGCAAAGGAAAAAGGTGCTACTATAAAAAACGGATTGGAAATGCTGCAAATACAAGCAGATGAGTCTTGGAAAATTTGGAATTCGTAATTTTTATCTAACTTGCAATCATCTTTATGAAAAATACACTTTTACTCTTAGCTTTAGGAGCAGTTTTACTTATAAATGAAAGTTGCCAGAAGCCACCTGTGCCTATAATTATCCCAGCAGGTAATACAACCGATACCACTGGAGGCGGAGGCCAAGAAGAAGAGGTGAGTCCTTATGTAGGTAGCTGGAGTTATGATAAGATAGAGCTAACCAATGGTGTATTAGAAATAATGGGTAATGAGATAGGTGCTTTTGAAGGTGCTGGATCTGACATAACGGGAGAAGTGTTGATTACCGAAAACCCTAATAAGTATACGACAATACTTTCTTTCACTGCGGATATTTCAGTGTTTGGTCAAGCTCAAAGTCTGCCTGTGGATAAGCAAACATCGGGAGGGACCTGGACTGAAAGTAATGGTGAAATAACGCTTGTAGATGATAGTGGTAAAAATATAGCTGTGGTGAGTAGTACTTCTTCCATGATAGTATTTACTGGTGAATTTACAGAGACTATAGACGCACAGTTTGGTAGCATAGATGCTACCTCAGATGTTGTGTTTACAATTGTTAAATAGATTACTCAGGTTTAATCTCAAATGTAACTTACGTGTACCTTGCTTGAAAGTATGGTTAGTCTTAAGTATATATATCTTCATATTTAGAGTAAATTTCATCTTAGATTTAAACGATACTAGTCTATCCAAGCCCCGCCACTTATAAATGTACGTTGGTAGTATCCTTGCCTTAAGTTACTAATCATTACTCCTTTACTAGAACTTGCATGGGCAAAATAGCCATCCCAGAGGTATACCCCAACATGAGTTATCTTAGTGCCGCCACTTGTAGCAAAGAATACTAAATCTCCTTCATAGAGTGCGTACTTTCTAATAGGCATAGAGTTAGCATAGATATCTCGCGATACACGAGGAATTTCTTTTTTATAAATCTCTTTATACACTTTGCTAGTAAACCCAGAACAATCAGTTCCCTTTTTACTGCTTCCGCCATAGCAATACGGAGTGCCCCGCCAATCCAACGTAAATATCAATAAGTCGTAGTTAGCTGTCTCATTCTCAGGCAGACCTAGCTGGTTACAGATGTTTACTATTTCTTCAATTTTTTGTGAATCTACAGTGGTAGATGTAGTGCTACTATCCTCTTGGGCTATGGAGCTCCAAGCGATAGATAAGAAAGATATGAGTACCAATACACGCATAATGTTATCTCATACTAAACATACAGTATTATCGATTTAGTATAAAGCTTGGTACAAAGGAAGAATGTTTTTTAGTTTATATTTCAACGAATGCTTTTTAGCTTGTGCTTTAAACTGGGTAAGGTTTTCATCTTTTAAGATGGTAAGTGCGTCTGCTGCCATCTTATCTACATCCCCTATATTACTTGTGTACCCAGTAAGTCCATCTATATTTACCTCAGGCAAACCCCCTGTATTGGTACTTATGACGGGGACTTCGCATGCCATTGCTTCTAGAGCTGCTAGTCCAAAACTCTCTGTTTCTGATGGAATAAGGAATAGGTCTGCAATACTCAAAATCTCCTCTACGGCTTCTTGCTTTCCTAAGAAAATAACATCTTTACATATATCACAGTTTCTGCATTCTGCTTCTATAGATGCACGCTCAGGACCATCTCCTATTAGTAAAAGTTTAGCAGGTATTTTAGCTGCTACTCTTCTATATATTTCTAATACATCGGGCACTCGTTTTACCTTTCTGAAATTTGAAGTATGCACTAAAATCTTTTCGCCATTGGGAGCAATACCTTTTTTGAAATGGTCTTTGGGCTGCTTATTGAATCTTTGAAAATCTATAAAATTAGGTACAACATGTATTTCGCCGGTGTAGTTGAAGAAAGAGTAAGTGTCTTTTTTTAAGCTTTCGGACACGGCGGTTACTACATCACTCTCTTGTAGTGAGTATGTTACTACAGGTTCATAGGATTTATCTTTGCCTACTAGGGTTATATCTGTACCGTGCAGCGTAGTGACTATCTTTATTTTTATTCCCTCACGGGCGAGTATGTGCTTGGCAGTAGCTGCCGCAGCGGCATGTGGTATGGCGTAGTGTACGTGAAGTACTTCGATCTTATGTACTTTTACTATATCTACTATTTTACTAGTAAGTGCTATTTCATATGGAGCGTACTTAAACAGCGGGTAGTTATTAAAACTTACCTCGTGATAAAACAAATTTTCTGTAAATGCATCTAGACGCACGGGTTGATCGTATGAGATGAAATGTATATTATGGTTTTGAGCAGCTAGTGCTTTTCCTAGCTCAGTCGCCACTACACCACTTCCACCAAATGTGGGATAACAAATTATGCCAATGTTCATATATATATAATACAAAGATGAACGTATTGAGGTTTGAAAACTAACAAGATTGAATAAAAAAACTCCAAGAACGTAGGCTCTAGGAGTTTATAGTATGCTAGTAAATAAAGTGAAATGTCTTAATGCCTTCCGTATAAATGAATAGTTGCTTTTCGGCCTGCCTTATTTTTGGTATCGTACCACATATCGATAGATTGTATTATTCTTTTACCCCCTTTTAGATCGAGGACTTTTGTGTCTCTGCCTTGAATAAAGCTATGTCTTACATTCAATAACTGAGAGTTCCCATTACGATAGTTTACTTTCATTTTATGCATGGATAAATTTCCAGATACATTCATTTTTAGTTTCGTAAATGTGCCGTTAGATGCGGTTACCTTTATTCTATCATGATCTAGACCAAAGTCAACTGTTCTAGAGCCTAGATGAGACCAGTTCCCCGCAGATAATGCAAGAAGTGAAGTAATAGAAAAGAGAAGTGCAAGTATTAGTTTATTGATATTTTTCATATTGATATTTCTTGTATCTATTAGTCTCAGAGAAATACCATTGGTTGCATCTAATAAAAAAAATGTACTCCTAAGCTACTGCTCAGGAGTACATGAAAACATAATAATAATTAACAAATTGGCTTTTCATAAAAAAGCTAATATTAGGTTTATTAATCTATCACCTCCTTAGTCAAAGTAGTATATAGCTATCATCCTAGCTTCTTTATACTCTATAGACCACTCTATGATCTAAAGCGTTGCACCATGCATACTATTTATTAAAGTAGGTGTCCCAAAAATTTGCGGTTCCATCTCTTGAAAAGAATGCAATGCGAATTATGGATCCGCAATATCCTTATCAGAATAAGTTAGGACCTAGCCACTTTTTAGTGATGGCTAAATCTGCCCCTCTGCGTTTTGCATAATCTGCTACTTGGTCATTGCTTATTTTGCCTACGGCAAAATACTTAGACTCAGGATGCGAGAAGTACAAACCAGATACTGAGGCTGTAGGATACATAGCAAAACTATCCGTTAGGCTTATTCCCGTATTTTTTTCGACATCTAGTAGTTGCCAAAGTGTAGCTTTCTCTGTATGGTCTGGGCTAGCAGGATATCCCGCTGCAGG
>DNBZ01000260.1:0-10921 GCA_003484585.1 Bacteroidota bacterium
TTGGGCTTTTTGAATAGGGGCATCGGAATGAATATTCTGCTGTGCAGCACACATCGTAGCGTACATAATCAATAGCAAAACCCCTCCTTTTTTCAGCATCGAATAACAAAAATACATTTAGTCCTCTACATAAGACCGTTGTGATGTGTAATAAGTTGTATGAAATAACAGAATTCTGACTATCGTAAAATTATATTTGCACTGATTTTAGAGTAATGGAGTTAAACGAACAACAAATTCAACGAAGACAAGCCCTTGACAAACTGAGAGCTCTTGGTATTAATCCGTATCCTGCAGACGTATATGCAAAGGATTTTAGCAGTGTTGAAATAAGTAAACAGTTTGACGATAGTCCAGAGAAATTTGAAAATATATCTTTTGCAGGACGTATGATGCGTCGCCGTATTATGGGGAAAGCAAGTTTTGCGGAGCTACAAGATGAACAAGGAAGTATACAGGCCTATTTTAATAGAGATGAACTTTGTACTGGTGAAGATAAAACCATGTATCTCGAAGTATTTAAAAAACTGCTTGACTTAGGGGATATTATAGGTGTAGTGGGAGACGTTTTTCGCACGCAGACCGGTGAATTATCTATAAAAGTAAAGCAACTAACGGTACTCAGTAAGTCACTTACTCCACTGCCTATGCCTAGAGAGGTGGATGGTAAAGTATATGATGCATTTACCGACCCAGAGCAGCGATATAGAAAACGATATGTCGATTTAATTGTAAATCCACAAGTAAGAGAGACATTCATAAAAAGAACCAAAGCAGTAGCCAGTATGCGTAACTTCCTAAATACCAAAGGGTATATGGAAGTAGAAACGCCAATACTACAAGCTATACCAGGAGGTGCAGCAGCTCGTCCGTTTATCACACATCACAATGCTTTAGATATTCCGCTTTACCTTAGAATAGCCAACGAACTCTACCTAAAACGTTTGATTGTCGGAGGTTTCGAAGGTGTATTTGAGTTTGCTAAAGACTTCAGAAATGAAGGAATGGACCGTACACACAATCCAGAGTTTACACAGATGGAGCTATATGTAGCGTATAAAGACTACATGTGGATGATGGATATGACGGAGAAAATGCTTCGTCAGATTGCCATAGATGTAAACAATACTTCTGAAGTAGTTTTTGGAGAACAAACCATCGACTTCGGCAAACCATTTGAGCGACTCACCATCTTTGGTGCTATAGAAAAACACACAGGCGTAGACTGTAGCGAAATGAGCGAAGAAGAACTGCGTAAAACGGCCAAGGAGTTTGGTGCAGATGTAGACGAAAATATGGGCAGCGGTAAACTCATAGATGAAATCTTTGGCGAGAAAGTAGAGCACCTACTTATCCAACCTACCTTCATCATGGATTATCCTATCAGTATGTCTCCACTTACTAAAAAACACAGAGACAATCCAGAGCTCACGGAGCGTTTTGAGTTAATCATAAACGGAAAAGAAATAGCCAACTGCTATAGTGAGTTAAACGATCCTATAGACCAACGTGAGCGTTTTGAGGAGCAAGCCAAGCTAATGGAGCGTGGTGATGATGAAGCGATGTTCGTAGATGAAGATTTTCTCACCGCACTAGAGTACGGAATGCCGCCTACCTCTGGTATCGGTATCGGGATAGATAGACTCGTGATGCTACTCACCAATAATGCCAGCATACAAGAAGTACTCTTCTTTCCGCAGATGCGTCCAGAGAAGAAAGCGGTAGTAGTAGAACTCACCGAGCAAGAAAAAGCAATACAAGACCTATTGGCTACCAACGATGGAGCCTTAGAAATAGGGGATCTGAAAAGCCGCATAGAAATGAGCGGTAAGCAGTGGGACAAAGCCTTAAAAGGACTTGCTAAAAACGGAATCACCGAAGTAGCCAAAGTAGATGGTGTGGTGACTGTAAGTTTGAAGTAGTTTTTTAGTTTGCCACATCCCTAACTTCAGATATTACTGAACAATTAACTTTTGGACAAAGCTGCTTCCGCTTCTTGACTGTCCTTGTACAAAGTAGATTCCAGCATCCAGATTCGATAAATCTATTTGAGTAGAAGTTATGGTTTGAAGTTCTTTGACCACTACGCCACTTAGGGAGATAAACTGTATGGTTACACTTTCTTTCTGGTAGAACAGACCAACTCTACACTGAGCATTATTCGCGAATAAAATATTTTTGAGTCGTAGACGAGTCTGCTATGCTTCCATTACTATAGTAGTAAAAAGAAAAGCTGAAGGTGTCCGAAGAGGTAGGCTTGTTTTTCAAAGACCATAGAGAGCTTGTACGATAGTTGGTCTCCATTTGCCTCGCTATGCCAGCATTGAACTCCGAGAGGCTATTTTCTCCATCAAAGTAGATCTGGGAGGTGATCTCGTTAGAACCTCGATAGTCAGAAGTAGCATACACTTTTATAGAGTCTATAAACTCGCCCAGTGTTGGTGGCGAGTAGTATGGTGGGGAACAAGCATAGGCAGCATTTATGAATGAAAAGTGATGCAGTCTCGCGTAGTCAAATTCGGAATATACCGCTATTCGAAAAGAATCTATATGGCTATTGGGTTCTTGGCTGTACAGTGTTACGAATTCTGTACGCAGCGATTTTACGCCAATAGGACGTGGACTATCTGCAACGTCCGAACCGCAGTCGTCGCTACACTGCGTAAAAAAGAAAGCAATAAAAAAAAGAGTAGTGATAAGACCTATGCGTTTCATCTTTCAAAGATACGGATTGCAACTATAATCAGGATGTCACAAAGAAGCTACTAAAACGTGACTCTGTATATCCCAATAGGCAATAATCCAGTTTGGTATGTGGTTCTGTAGCTGCCTGTAGCAGGATCGTATGTTTGGTTAAAGATATTGTCTCTATTGGTTATGTTTTGAATGTCAATACCCCATTCTTGCGTTACTTTTTTGGTTTGTACTTTGTAGGCTATTCGCAGATCTAAACGGATGTAATCGTCGTATTGGTTTGCAAATATTTGGGTATTGTCATTTACTAATTCTCCTTTTGCTCTGCTAGCAGCCTCGTCTGCGGGGGTGTATCTTCTGCCGCCGTTCACCATAAATTTGATGTCCGTAGTCAAGCTACTCTTGCTCACTTTGCCTTTTTTATTACTCTTTTCTTTGAAGTAGAATTCTTTACCTCCCAGGATATTGGCGGCATAGCGTGAGTCAAAAACCGTTGGGTGCTGGTTGCCATTTTGATCTGAATAAAAAGATCTGTACAGCGATAGGGTATTGAGAAAGTAAAACCCTTTGTTTAGGAATCGCTCTAAGGTTACTTCTACACCATAATTTGTACCCGTACCTTTATTGACTAAACTATCGGTGAAAGCTATCCCAAAATCGGCACCTTGATTTAGTAAAGAATAATAGGTTTCATTTTTACCATCTATGGGCACATCAAAAAGAAACTGAGCATATCCTTCTATTTTTAATCTGGTATTTTCTCCTAGTCTAATGTCATTACCCACTACAAAGTGATGGCTTTTTGTAAAACCTAGATCTTGATTTATTTTACGTTTCACCCCAAAAGTATCCGTTCGTTCCTCAAAATATACCCTAAATGGGGCAAGCTGACTATGTAGACCGTAGCCTGCACTTATCTTATATTTAGGGGAAACTTTGTATGATATCCCTGCACGTGGTTCTAGCGAGCTAGCTCCGTTGTAGGTAAAGTAGGCGTGGTTTATTCCTAGGTTCACATCTAGTTTAGAATTGATGCGATATGCATCGCTCACATAAGTTTGAATGAGTGTAGTTTTTCCTTCAAAATTAGTAGGCTGCACCCAGCCGATAGGCTGATTAGTTAGCACATTATTATCTGTTCTAAAAAAACTATCACTTAGCGAGAAGAAGTAATTGTAGAGTCGAATTCCCCCTTTTATAGTATTCCTAGCATTAAATTTATGTTGTACGTATGTACTCAAAGCATATTTGCCCTGAGCAGAATTGTCTCTATACAGGCCGCTATAGTTAATGACGTCTCCATTGGCATCCGTGGCAAATGTGTCCAGCTGCGTTTTGGTTTGGGATGCGTCTGCGGATAGGGTGATTTTTGCAAATGTTTTATCTCCTAGTTTTTGAAACCTCGATATTCCCAGTACTCCTGTATTGGTAGTATACGAAAGGTCTTCTTGAGCATCTCTAAATAGATTTTCGCCAGCGTCCTTACTTTGAAATAGCTCTACACTACTTAGGCCACTTACTCCAAATACTTTAGTGCTTCCTTTTTTATCTGGGAAGTGCAGGTGAAAACTAATGTCTTGATATTTAGGTACAGCCGTACCCGTACCAAATTGAAGACCCAAGAGAGAGAAGAAGCCCAAGGCAGAATAGCGATAATCTACCAAAAAGGAAGCCTTGCTGTTTTTAGAGATAGGCCCTTCAGCTAGCATTTCTAGCCCTGCAAAACCTACCTGGCCTAAGAACTCATATTTTTCATCATTGCCCTTTCGCATACCCAGATCGAAAACGGCTGCAGTGGCATTGCCATATTCTGCAGGGAATGCACCACTTAAAAAATCGGAATTTTCGAGTACGTTATTATTGAGCATACTCACGGGACCTCCAGTAGTTCCTGCTGTGCTAAAATGATTGGGGTTTGGTATGTCTACACCTTCTAGTCTATAGAGCACTCCCATAGGCGAGTTGCCACGCACCACTATATCGTTTCTGCTATCGTCTGCCCCTTGTACCCCAGCAAAGTTTTGTGCCATACGTGCTACATCGCCTCTACTGCCGGCATAGCGTTGACTCTCTTCTATACTAAATGTACGCCCACTTACAGTCACCATCTGGTTTATGGTTTTGCTCTTATCCTTACGAGCTCTTACTATGATGGTAGCGGTGGTCGTTACTTTCTCCATCATCTCTATATTCAGTATCGTTTCTTTGGTACTGGTTACTTCTAGCTGGCTTACTCCTGTATTTTCATATCCTAAGTACGAGAAGTTTAGTACATACCTTCCTATAGGCATTTCCTTTAGTTTAAATTTTCCGTCCACATCTGTTATCGCACCGCTTTTTGTGCTGTCTATGTACGCTTCTACGAGTACACCTACTAGCTGCATTTGTGTATGCTCGTCTACTATAGTGCCGCGTATGGTTTGGGTTAGGTTTTGGGCACTTAGAGTATTAGAAATAAGTATTAAAAGGACTAGGTAGATATGCTTCATTTAAAGACTAATAGAAGATATAATGCGTGAAGTAGCACCCATTTTTGCAGAAGTATAGTTTTTTGCTTTCGTCTTTAGTGCTTCAAGTTTTAGATTGTCAGAGTTTAACTCGCTAATAGTTACAATCCATTGGTTTTGGTCTACTATGGAATGAGCAAATCCTTCGGCTACAAACTCTTGTGCCTCAGGAAACTTGGAAGTAAGTGGCCCAAAGCTAAGGTGACAACCCCAGACAGCTGGTTCTAATATATTATGTAATGCTCCAGAAAACCCGCCGCCGACTAATGCAAAGTCAGCGTATTGGTACATAGAAGATAGCATGCCCATAGTGTCTAAAATAAGAACTTGATCCTTTTCAGTAAAAGAGCCCTTGGTATACAGCTTAGGCGAAAATAGAGCTAAGCTAGAGGCAATACTTGTGCTTCTTTTAAGATCGTGTGGAGCTATGATTATGGCTAGATTTTGCAATTTTTTGGCTAATAGATTTGCTACTAGGTCTTCCTCTGGTTCCCAAGAAGAACCTACTATAAGCACTTTTCGGTCACCTATGAATTTTTTGATATCTGCAAAAGGCTTGGCTCTTTTGGTAATATCACTCACTCTGTCAAAGCGTGTGTCGCCTAAAAACTCAGCTCCTACTCTCCGTTTGTTTAATAGTGTTTCGCTTGCCCTATCAGAAGTGTAAATGCCTTCAAATTTGCGAAGCAGATGTAAATACGATTTACCGTACCACTTAAAAAAGAAGTGATTTGCTCTAAATCTACCATTCACTAGATAAAACTGAGTTCCCCTTTTTTGTCCTTCATAGATAAAAGTATACCAGAAATCATAGCGAATGAAAATTGCTTTTTGCGGAGCATAGTCTTTGTAAAACTCTTTTACATTGCCCAAGGTATCAAGCGGCAAATACATAAGTCTCTCAGCATATTGTCCTTGTATAGCTTGCGTGTAACCGCTTGGGCTAAAAAGGGTGATTATAATTTCCTCTATAGCGTGCTTTTCTAAAAGACGCTCAATTAGCGGTACGGCCATCTCGTACTCACCTAGTGAAGCTGCGTGTATCCAGTATTTTACTTGGCCCGTTTTCGGTTTTTGCCCTTCTTTTCTTAGCGTATTAAAATGCCTAAGCTTAGGTATGAATGGAGACAATCCATTAACCAAAACAGAAAGACAAAAAGTGGCTAGTATATAAACGGCTCTAAACACGCTTGCTTAGTCAATAAAGAATTTCTCTGTTTTGGCACTTTTAGTATAAACGGGTACTATGATAGAAGCTTTTAAGGCTACACTCGTATCTAATCGTTTATCTAGTCCTGATGTATTGGTATTAAAATCCCAAGTTCGTCTACCTTGCGTAAAACCTTGATTAAAAGCAACTCCAAGTCTAAAATGATATCTGTTTTTTTCTACCAAATATTGATAGCCAATGTATTGCGAGGTTACTAGACCGTATGTTAGTCTGTCGTATCCGTATTCGTAATCTTCATTTACCTGAGGTATGGTGACTTGAGAAGATAAAATGTCAATTCTATGCTGCATAAATCCGCTGCCTACTTGTATTAGTAAACCAGAATTTGGCTCATCCGATGGCAAATTGATTAAGTATCCTAAATTCAAGGTCGCCAAGTTGCCTTTCATATTTAATCTAATAATAGAGAAATCTCCATTTTGATCTATGACCTGACCAGAAGTACTAGTAATGGAACTAAAAGGACTTGTGTTTTTAACATTATTGCCAAAAAGCCATTCGTAGTTTACTCCGATAGAAAAATTGTTTTTGAATTTGTAATCTACTCCGAGTCCTAATGCGGAAAAAGCATTAAATCTATCTTTCAAATCAGATCCGGGAGTGTGATAAGCATATTGCGGAGTAAATAAGAATCCTTGATTTGTTTTTATCTCTGACTGTGCTAAAGATGACATTGAAATTAAAAACGATAAGATTACTGTGATTCTATACATTCTGTTGCAAAGAAAGAGGAATAATAGAGAATTTTAAAGCTAATTTGACAACAAACGTCTATCACTTGGGTAAAAAACCCAAAGAGAAACAAATCATTGAATATCTTTGCCTGCCAAACAGCCAATAAAACATGAAAATAGCAGTAGTAGGTACAGGATATGTAGGACTTGTAACAGGCACTTGCCTGGCAGAAGTAGGAACAGATGTTACTTGTATAGACATTGACAAAAAAAAGATAGAAGGTCTAAAAAATGGGGTAATGCCTATATATGAGCCTGGGCTAGAGCCTATGGTTACACGTAACTATAAGAAAGGTAAACTTCACTTTAGCACAGATATAACAAGTGCTATAAAAGATGCAGATGTAGCTTTTATAGCTGTAGGTACTCCTCCCGGGGAAGATGGCAGTGCAGACTTGCAGTATGTACTCAAGGTAGCTTCTCAGATAGGAGCGAATATGAATAGTTACGGCGTAGTAGTGACCAAAAGTACTGTACCTGTAGGTACAGCAGAAAAGGTAAGAGCTGCCGTGCAGGAACAGCTTGATGCTCGAGGAGTAGATATAGACTTTGATATATCTAGTAATCCAGAATTTTTGAAAGAAGGTGCAGCTATTGACGATTTTATGAAGCCTGATAGAATAGTAGTGGGTGTAGATACTGCCAAGGCAGAGGAGACCATGCGTAAGTTATATAAGCCGTTTATTATGAATGGGCATCCTCTTATTTTTATGGACATACCATCTGCAGAAATGACTAAATATGCCGCCAATTCTATGCTGGCTACACGTATCAGTTTTATGAATGACATCGCTAATCTGTGTGAGATAATGGGTGCAGATGTAAATGCTGTGAGAAAAGGAATAGGTAGTGATCCTAGAATTGGTTCACGTTTTATATATGCAGGTATAGGCTATGGCGGCAGTTGTTTTCCTAAAGATGTGAAAGCATTGATAGAAACGGGGAAACAAAACAACTATAGAATGAGAATTCTAGAAGCGGTAGAAGATGTAAATGAATCACAAAAATCTGTTTTGTTTAATAAGCTTACGAGTTCACTAGGAACAGACCTAAGCGGCAAAACATTTGCTATGTGGGGTCTTTCTTTTAAACCAAATACGGATGATATGCGTGAGGCACCATCGTTGGTTTTAATAGACAAAATAAACGCTGCAGGTGGCAAGGTAGTAGCATACGATCCAGTAGCTATGCCAGAGACTAAGCATATGATAGGAGATATAATCACCTACGTAGACGATCCTTATCAAGCTTTGGATGGAGCAGATGCTCTATTGCTAGTTACAGAATGGTCAGAGTTTAAACTGTTAGACTTTGATGAAGTGACCAAGAGACTAAAGAATAAATTAATATTTGATGGTAGAAACATCTACGATAGAAAAGAAATGGCTGAAATGGGATATGAGTATTATTGCATAGGGTCAAAATAATATGAAAAGAGTTTTAATAACAGGAGGTGCTGGATTTTTAGGTTCGCACTTATGCGATAGATTTATAAAAGAAGGTTGCCATGTGATAGCAATGGATAATCTCATTACGGGTTCTATGAGTAACATAGAACACCTAATGCCATTAGAAAATTTCGAGTTTTATCATCACGATGTTTCTAAGTATATCCATATACCAGGAGAGCTAGATTATATTCTCCATTTTGCATCACCCGCTAGTCCTATAGATTATTTGAAAATCCCTATCCCTACGCTTAAGGTAGGCAGTTTAGGAACGCATAATTGTTTGGGCCTAGCCTTGGCCAAAAGAGCCAGAATGATAATAGCATCTACTAGTGAGGTGTATGGTGACCCAATGGTACATCCACAAACAGAAGATTATTGGGGCAATGTAAATCCAGTAGGTCCTCGTGGTGTATATGATGAAGCTAAGCGTTTTCAAGAAGCTATGACTATGGCGTACCATACCTTTCATGGCGTAGAGACTAGAATAGTTAGAATATTTAATACCTACGGACCGCGAATGCGATTGAATGACGGTAGAGCACTACCTGCATTTATTGGTCAGGCACTTAGAGGTGAAGATATTACTATTTTTGGAGATGGTAGCCAGACACGCAGTTTCTGCTATGTAGATGACTTGGTAGAGGGTATCTATAGATTGTTACTTAGTGACCACGAGCAACCAGTTAATATTGGAAATCCAGACGAGATAAGTATTCTGGACTTTGCCCAAGAGATAATAGACCTTACCGGTACAGACCAAAAAGTAGTATTCCTAGACTTGCCAAAAGATGATCCTAAGCAGCGAAAGCCAGATATTACAAAAGCCAAAGAAATACTAGGGTGGGAACCTACCGTTAATAGATCTGAAGGTTTAAAAATAACCTATGAGTACTTTAAGAATCTACCAGAAGGGGATTTGTATAAGTATGCACATCCTAGAGAATTTTAAGCAATGAGTTATTTTGCACATGAATCTGCCTTCGTAGATGAGGGCTGTACTATAGGAGAAGGGACTAAGATATGGCATTTTAGTCAAGTGATGACGAAGTGTATTCTAGGTGAAAAATGTAATGTTGGCCAAAACGTAGTAATAAGTCCTGAGGTCGTCTTGGGCAATAACGTAAAAGTGCAGAATAACGTAAGCATATATACAGGTGTAACTTGTGAGGATGATGTTTTTCTAGGACCAAGTATGGTTTTTACCAATATTATAAATCCGCGAAGTGCGATAATACGTCGTGATGAGTACCTGAAAACTACGGTAAAAAAAGGAGCCACTATAGGTGCTAATGCAACAATTGTATGTGGCAATGACTTAGGAGAATACTGTTTTATAGGAGCAGGAACCGTAATAACTAAGGAGGTTCTTCCCTATGCTCTAATGGCAGGAAACCCGGGCAAACAGATAGGTTGGATGAGTAAATATGGCCATAAATTAGATTTTGATAGTACGGGTTTTGCCACCTGTACAGAAGGCGGAGAGAAGTATCAAATAGTGGATGGCAGAGTATCGTTTTTAGGGTAACTGAAAATATATATAAAAAGAATTTGTAATGTTTGATGTGAGGTTATATTTGCACTCCTTAAAAAGGAAATCAAAAAACGTTTTGATTTAATTAAATATTGGTCCGGTAGTTCAGCTCCGAATAATTTTTAATTATTCGAGAGTCCTCGAAAGAAAAGTAAATCACAGATTTAGTTTCTTTCGGGATTGGTTAGAAAGTTCCGCTTGTTGTGGAATAGACGCTGAAGTTAGGATTTAGTAAAAGAGTTTGGTCCGGTAGTTCAGTTGGTTAGAATACCTGCCTGTCACGCAGGGGGNNACAGAAGTCTCGCTTAACGGCGGGACTTTTTCGTTTATAGATATTTGGGAATGTCGTTAGTCAGGGTCGTTACTCAGATTTTAAGGCGTCAGAATCAAAATAGACTATATTTTTAGGCTACTTCTCAAACTAAATTACAAGCTATTCATTTAGATTTATACTTTTGCCTTTCATAGTAAAACAACCAGATGGCAGTATTATTAGATTTCGAAAAACCTCTTGAGGAACTTATTGAACAACGCGATAAGGCACAAGAAACGCATGACAAAGGCAAAGTAGATATGAGTGACACCATTACTCAGCTCAATAAAAAACTAACAACTATAAAAAAGGATTTGTATAGCGACCTTTCAGGTTGGCAAAAAGTACAAATTTCTCGTCATCCTGAGCGTCCATATACGTTAGATTATATAAATGCTATGACTAAAAATTTCGTAGAGCTACATGGCGATAGAAATTTTGGTGATGATAAAGCTATGGT
>DNBZ01000260.1:11050-25215 GCA_003484585.1 Bacteroidota bacterium
GAAGGATATCGCAAAGCTCTTAGGTTATTTAAAATGGCAGAGAAGTTTAATCTTCCTGTAGTATGCTTAATAGATACTCCTGGTGCTTTTCCCGGTTTAGAAGCGGAGGAAAGAGGTCAGGGAGAGGCTATAGCCAAAAATCTGATGGTAATGGCTACACTCAAAGTACCTATAGTTTGTGTAATAATAGGAGAGGGTGCTAGTGGTGGAGCTTTAGGCATAGGTGTAGGAGACAGAGTTCTGATGTTAGAAAATACGTGGTACTCGGTTATTTCTCCAGAGAGTTGCTCCTCTATACTTTGGCGTAGCTGGGATTACAAAGAGAAGGCAGCAGACGTACTTAGTCTTACATCTGAAAAAATGCTTAAGAATAAACTAATAGACGGTATCATCCCGGAGCCGCTAGGAGGTGCTCATAATGATCCTGATGCTATGTTTAAAACACTCAAGATGGAACTGAAGAAAAATATCAAGGAGCTAAGCGAATTATCTACTAAGAAGCTTGTGAATGCTCGTATTCGTAAGTTTAGTGATATGGGTTCATTTACTGAGACCGCATAAGATATTCCTTAGTTTCTGGTCCTAGATTAAATAATAAGTCTAGGATGCATAGATTAGATTCGAAGCTTATCTTATCGTCAAAAACCTGAGGATAGGCTTGATGAACTACAGGAGCAGTTTCGGTATAGTAGACAGATGTATCATCATCTATATTGATTTTCTGATCTGCTTTTATGCATTTATAAATTTCATTAAATAAGGCAAGGTTCAAGTGTAGTACGCAGGTATGCTGCGTCTTGAATACTGCTTCTATTTTATATCCATAATATAGATAGAATGGAGATTTGAGATAGGCTATTTCTATACTCCGCCATTGCTCTGCCTGCCAGTTTGTGCTGTAGTCTATATGCACTTCTTTATACGCACCCTTACGAGTCTTTTTTACGGTGGGAATGCTTAGTTTTTGTCTTCCGTTGCTCGCTACTATTTCAAACTGAGATAGAGAGGACTGTTTTTGAAAGGTATGGTTAGTACAGATGCTTTCCGTTTCTGGACGTAGGATATTTATCCAATAGCTAATACTCCCTATGCAGTCTAAGTTCATCATATAAATAAGGTAGTGTCATCTTCTAGGCTATTGAGAAAAGAGTGCATAGTGCCTTTGGTTTTTGGATGTTCAAAATTAGGCATTAGATCACATAGAGGTACTAAAACAAAGGATCGATTGATGATTTCTGGATGTGGCACTTCTAGAGTGTTGGTTTTAACTATAAGATCGTCATAAAAAAGTATGTCAATATCGATATTACGTGGTCCCCATTTTCGTTCTCTTTGTCTTCCCATTCGCTGCTCTACTGCTTGCAATATGGCAAAGCATTCGTCTATAGACTTCTGGGTATCAAAAGCAATAACGGTATTGATATATTTAGCTTGGTTGGTATCGCCCCAAGGTGGAGTTTCATAAAAATGGGCACATGTGGCCGTAGTTTCTATTTCAAATTCTAGCTCCCAAAGAGCCTGCATCAGATAACTATATCTATTACCTAAATTGGATCCTAAACCTAGTACCAGCTTTTTTTTCATTACTTTCGTTTCACTCGAATGGAAGATTATATTAAATATATAGCAATCGGAGCTTTCCTGCTATTTCGCTTCATACTTGCTGGCAAAAAAAAGCAAGAAAGTGCGAATAAAACTACTTCAGGTAATAAAAATCAAAATCCACAGAGATCTACACCTTCTTTGGATGATATACTTAGGGAATTTACGGGGGAATCGTCCAGACAAGAAGAGGAGCTAAAGCCAGTAGTTGTGAAGTCTCAGGAAGCCAAAAAGTTAGAAGTAGAAGAGGATCAGTACGATTTTAGACCGGAATATGAGCACCATGCAGATACGGGAGCGAGTCTTAAGAAAATTCGTTTAGAAATAACGAAGGAGCAAGGACTAGAAGAACATGATGATGCAGAAAATTTTGATTTACGACAAGCGATAATTGCTCAGACTATTCTAACTCGTCCAGAGTATTAGAATCTTTTTCTTTAAACAACCAATATTTCTGACCTATGTAGGTGATTGCTACACTAGCCGTAGTAGCTATTACAAAGGCAGCTAGTTTATCTACCCCTATTACTAGGGACTTTATCATATCATACGTATCATTATTCAGTGCAAAACTAAATGTATAGTTAGGCAGAGTGTCTAGCATTAGATTATTCATTCCTACGTTTACCAAAAGAGCTACGGCGTAGAGTAAAGTGAAAAGCATAAGTCTTTTATTGTCTTTCTCAGGCTGTTTCCACGTCCAAAACTTATTCATATTATAAGTCACCACCATACCAGAACAAAAGCTGATAGCCTTACTAATACTCGGGTCCATGAACTGAGACAAAGCAAAATATACTGTAAAATCTACACCTACAGCGAGTACACCTGAGATGATGAATTTAGTGAGTTGTTTACTTGCTTGATAGATGGCCATGTAAAGTGAATTCTAAGCCTGCAAAAATAGCTGATTATCTTTTAGTACTGCCTTCATTCCAAAACGCATTGCCACATTAGGTTTCTGATGCCCAGCTTGGAAACCAAAGTAAATAGGATAATCAAATCCAGCGGTGTGTTCCAAGATAATCTCTTCCGCTGTTTTGCCATACGGAATAGCATTGTCATTCATATCGCTCATGCCACCTACTACTAGAGCCGCTAGATGCTCTAGCTTGCCAGTACGTTTCATATTCATCATCATACGATCTATGTGGTACAGGTATTCATCTAAGTCTTCTATGAATAGTATTTTGCCTCGTGTATCTATATCAGAAGCAGAACCGCACATACTGTAGAGCATACTCAGATTGCCACCTACTAGTATGCCAGATGCATCTCCTTCTTTACTCAATGGATTAGAAGCTATAGCATAGCGTAAATCTGCTCCCATAAGTGCGGCTATGAGTGTAGTATTAGATTCTTGCTCTTCTAGACTCGGATCATTTGAGATATTCATAGGCATAGTGCCGTGTATAGTAGGTGTACCATGATTTTGGTGTATGTGCGAGTGAAAAACGGTAACGTCACTGTATCCCACAAACCACTTTTTTTGCTTTGCAAGAGGAGTCAGATCTAGCTGGTCTATCACACGTACGCATCCGTATCCGCCTCGCGTACTTACTATAGCACGTACGTTTGGGTCATTTATAAATGCTTGTATGTCTTCTACTTTTTCAGCATCTGTACCCGCCATCTGATGGTGTACGTTATGTATATGCTTACCCAGAACTACTTGGAGTCCATGCTTTTCAAAAAAATGAACTGCAGGCTGTATTTTTTCAGAATCTATAGCTCTAGCTGGGGATACTATGGCTACGGTGTCGCCTTTTTTCAGATACATCTTGCGAAGATATTGTATAGAGATGGCAATGCAACGTCAATACAATATCTGCATTAACATTGCAAACGGTATGTTGTCTAAAAGTATAATTACCCAATGGGTAGAATTTTTCAATGCAGGGGATGCGAGTGCTCTTTCATTCTTATATCATAGTAGTGCGATAAAGGAATTTGCCACAGGCAAAAGAATAGAAGGACGAAAAAATATTTGGGATACCTACAAGCAAGAGTTTAGTAGTGCAAAGATGGTTTGCATAGTAGATAGAATGCAAGCCTCAGATGATATGGCAACCTTAGAATGGAAAGATCCGTTAGGCCTTCGTGGATGCTCTATTTTTAAAATAGTAGATGAGGTCATAGTGCACGAACGTGTATATTTTGATGAGTTGAGTTTTTTGCGAGCACATAAGCTGCCATTACCCAAGGTGTAATCTTTATTAATTGTATCAACTTACGGTTTCTTTCAACCATTATAAATTATAAAGTAAAATACTCAGTCCTTATAGTGACCCTTAAGTGATTCGCCTCAGAAGAGAGCAAAAAAAGCCCCGCACAAGGCGAGGCTTTAAATTTTTCTAAAAAACTACTTCGTATAGTCGTTGCACTGCAACGTCTTACTTAAGTTGTTTTTTAAGTTTGTCGTTGTTCACTGCATCAGCAAAAGTTTTGCCAGCTTTGAATTTAACTGCAACTCTATCTGCTATCTTGATAGTTTTACCAGTAGATGGGTTTCTTCCGTCTCTAGCTGGTCTGTAAGATGCTGACCAAGTAGCGAATCCTGGGATAGATACTTTGTCACCTGCTTGTACTGCTCCTTGGATAGATCCTATAGTAGCTTCTAATGCAGTTTTTGCACTTTCTTTTGTAATACCAGCTTCTACGCTGATAGCGTTTATTAATTCTGTTTTGTTCATATCGAACGCAAAATAGGGACAAAGGCCCGAATACAAGGGCTTTTGTCTAAAAAATTGACAAAAAGTAATTCAGATGTTATCAACGATTCGTTTTGCGTACACCATCGATACCCATTGCATTGTGAGAGATTTTGTCCAGAAAACTTGATTTTTGAGATGCGATTGATTTCTATTCACATTATTTTAACTCCATTCTAAACTGTTGCCTTGCTTACTTCATTCTGAACAATTAATCTCCTATTCCGTTACATTTGCATAATATTTTACGGAGCATGAATTTCGAATTATCAGAAGAGCATTTAATGATACAGCAAGCCGCTAAGGACTTTGCTGAGACTGAGTTATTACCAGGTGTCATAGAAAGAGATAACGAGCAACGTTTCCCTGCTGAGCAAATAAAAAAGCTAGGAGAACTCGGTATGCTAGGTATGATGGTAGATCCTAAGTGGGGTGGCAGCGGTATGGATACCATAAGCTATGTGCTAGCTATGGAAGAGATCTCTAAGATAGATGCTAGTGCTAGTGTGGTGATGAGTGTAAATAACTCGCTGGTATGCTGGGGACTGGAAAAACACGGTACCGAAGAACAAAAAGAAAAATTCTTAAAACCACTAGCTAGTGGTCAGATACACGGGGGCTTTTGCCTAAGTGAGCCTGAGGCGGGCAGTGATGCTACAAGTCAAAGAACTATGGCTGTTGATATGGGAGACCACTATCTACTAAATGGTACTAAAAACTGGATCACCAATGGTAGAACAGGAAGTACATTTTTAGTAATGGCACAGACTGACGTAGAGAAAGGTCACAAAGGAATTAATTGCCTTATAGTGACTTCTGATATGGAAGGTTTCGTAGTAGGCAAAAAAGAAGATAAACTGGGAATACGAGGTAGTGATACTCACTCTCTTATGTTTCAAGATGTAAAAGTGCCAAAGGCAAACAGAATAGGAGAAGACGGATACGGTTTTAAATTTGCTATGCAGGTACTGAGCGGTGGACGTATAGGTATCGCTGCTCAGGCTCTAGGTATAGCAAGTGGAGCTTACGAGAGAGCACTAGCATACTCTAAGGAGCGTAAAACATTTGGTACTGAGATAATGAATCATCAGATTATTCAATTCAAGTTAGCTGATATGGCTACTCGAATAGAAGCTTCTAGATTGTTTTGTCTCAAAGCGGCCTTCTTAAAAGATTCAGGAGAAGATTTCTTACAAGCAGCTAGCATGGCAAAATTGTTTGCATCTGAAACAGCTATGTGGGTCACTACAGAAGCAGTACAGATACACGGTGGATATGGATTTGTAAAAGAATACCATGTAGAGCGTATGATGCGTGATGCTAAGATAACGCAGATATACGAAGGAACCAGCGAAATACAGCGTATGGTTATCTCGAGAAGTATATTGAGGGATTAGAATTAGATAATAGATTTTTAGACCTTAGAAATTAGACTTTTAGGGTTGTATACAAAAACGCATTTCGAGAGAGATGCGTTTTTTACTTTTTTGAGTAAACCTATTTCAGGACAAGTCAAAGAGAGCTTATGGTAAAATTAGCGTACATACATTGTAATCCTTTTCAAACTAAATGGAGCTTTTTCCAAAGTCCTTTGTCAATAGGTCTTGAGTCAAATTGGAGAGCAGAGTATACATAGGTGATTTTGGAAACTACAGTATTAGCTAGTATCTTGCTGCTCAGTATATGATATTTCAATATATAGCTATTTTTGGAGTCAAATGAATGTGATTAAATCGCCCAAAGCTATCAACGTATTGTTTGGAGCTGTATGCCTATTAGTTGGTGTACTTCTTGCCTATCTAGACTATCTATCTCCTGGCTATAGCGGAGGTGGCGATACATATAACCACTATCTCATAGCGAGATTTAGCTGGCAGAATCCAGAACTTTTCTTGGACTATTGGGGTAAGCCTTTGTACACGGTCATCGCATCACTTTTTACTAGACTAGGTTTAGCGGGTTCTGTACTGCTCAATATTCTGTGTCTTATTGGCTCTGCAATAGCCGTTTTTATTACGGCTAAGAGATTAAACTATAAAAACTATTTCCTAGCGGGAGTCATAGTCCTCCTTTGTCCTGTTTTTTTGGATAATACTATCTCATCACTTACCGAACCTTTGTTTGCTTTCTTTTTGGCATTGATAGTAATGCTTATAAGTCAAAATAGGATAGGAGCTGCGGCTGTATTCGCAGGGTTTTTACCTCACTTGAGGTCAGAGGGCTTGATTATTTTTGGGATACTTCTCGTCTATTTTGTGCTTAAGAATAGGAGCATTAAGCCGCTACTACTGATGGCTGTAGGTAGCTTAGGTATCAATATGCTTGGCTGGTGGCAGACGGGTGAGCCTTTTTGGATAATAACTAGCAATCCGTATATAGGAGCACAACTGAGCGGTGCCAGTATTTGTGGTAGTGGTAGTTTATTCCATTATCCATGGCAGACACATTATACCTTTGGGTTAATCAATAGTTTTTTGGCCGCACTCTCTGCTATACTTATCGCTTGGCATTTATATAAAAAGAAGATAGGACTGTTCTCTCCTATCGTATTAATACTTGTACTTTTTGTGGCCTTCTATGCTGCTCATGTATTGATCTGGTGGCAAGGGTTAATGGGTAGTTGTGGCTATGTTAGAGTTATGACTATAGTGGCTCCACTGATAGCACTGCTCGTAGTTTTCTCTATAGAACAAATAGTGGGGAGCATTGCCAATCTAAAAAGTAAGAACAGTCGTTTGCTACAGATAGGTTTTGTAGTATTTATGTTCTTGGTACAGATTATCACGCCTATTCGCTATTTCAGACACAGATACCCTATTCCATTGTCAGAAGAAGAGGAAGTATTTCAAGATGTGGCTCTGTGGTATAAAAATCAAGATGTTTCTGGCAATGCTACGGTATATCTAAATTCGTATTTTTCTGTAGTGGGAGATATAAATCCGTATGATAATACGCAACATTTTCAGCTGTATACTTCTGGTATTCAGTGGATAAAGAGTGGTGATATAGTGATATGGGATGCTCACTTCTGTCCCAATGAAGGAGGAGTACCTAAAGCTACATTTATGGAAAATCCGGAGTATGAATACTTGAAGACATTCAAACCAAAAGAGAGGTACATCACGCTAAATGACTATGAATATGAGGTCTTAGTTTTTAGGAAGAGATAGTAGAATAATAGAACATCTCTAGTCCTGTGTCAATAAGTCTTGAGTCAAATTATAGCAACCACTTCCTCTGCCACCTCAGCACTCAGAGCCACGCCCATGCCGCCCAGCCTAGCAGCCAAGTAGATGTTTGGTTCTAGAGCTTTTACGATGGGTAGTTTCTTGTGGTCCTTACCCATTCCCATAATGCCGCTCCATTGGTGTTCTATAGCGATTTCTCTCCCAAATATTTGTTCATTCATAAACCGGTGTAACTCGGTGATGATGGTTTCGTTTGACTCTAATTCATAGGAAGTTTCGCCATCTACGTCCATATTGCGAGCTCCTCCTAGGAGTATGCGGGTGTCTATATCTCGCCAGTAGTAATATCCGCTATCGTACATATACATTCCTTCACACGGCAGATTATCTACTCGCTCACTTATGATCACTTGCCCACGGCAAGGTGTTATATCTTCGGCTATCAGCTGACTCGTAAATGCATTGGTACAGAGGATTAAATTCTTGGTTTTAAGTGTTAAGTCTTGGGCGGTTTGCACTTCTATAGTATCACCATTAGACCATTCTTTTACTTCTATTCCTCCGTAGAGTTTTATGCCTAGTTGCTGAGCATATGCATAGATAGTATTGTATAGTTTTCCGGTATTGAGCTGCCCTTCGTATGCATTGTGTATAGCACCTATAGTATTTGGAAGTGGAGTATTACTGCGGTAGGAGAATATATTATCTAGCCCCAGCTCGTGGTAGAGTATAGTATTGATTCCTTGTAGGCTGTCTATTCCTTGTGTTAGGTAGGTCTTGTTGTCTTTGGTAAATATCTCGCAGCTCCCAAGTTCCTCGTACCCTATATTTTGGTCACCGAATGTGCTACGCAGTTTCTGTAAACCTTGGTATCGTTTTTTGATAGTAGCGTATACATTTTCTACGCTGTCGTTTTCTAGATCATCTAGGATCTCACTCACATTGGCAAAGCACCCAAAACCTGCATTGCGTGTACTTGCTCCTAGTCCCCAAGCGTGACGGTCTATCACTACTACCTTAGCTTTAGGCTCTTTTTCTTTTATGTTAATAGCCGTCTGCAGACCTACGAGTCCCATTCCTACTATGAGGTAGTCTATGTCTGCTAGCAAGTATTCTTTTTCCCAATAGGAGTAGTTCATACGGCGAATGTAGGTAGATTCTTAATTTTTATATACCGTTCGCTTTACTGATAGTTTAAATGTTGTAATGTAAAATTGCTCTGGCTTCTTGTTCGGTAGTGAGTTTCATATAGTGAAAGAAGTAGTTTTATAAAGCTGCAAATATGAATTAGTACTGAGTAGAGAACAAATAGAGTTCTTGGCTACTTATTAAGATTCTACTTTCATTAATATCCTGAGTGTTCGGTACTTTTATACTCTATGCATTTCCTTAACTTCGCCCTATGCAAAATAGGATTACGAACCTCTTTGGGATACAGTATCCCATAATACAAGCGGGAATGATATGGTGCAGTGGTTGGGAACTAGCCAGTGCCGTTAGTAATGCAGGAGGACTTGGCATCATAGGAGCTGGGAGCATGTATCCCGATATTCTGCGTATGCAGATAAAAAAATGTAAGCTAGCAACTGACAAGCCATTTGCGGTAAATCTACCGCTCCTATATCCAGATATAGATAAACACATAGCTACTATCCTAGAAGAAAAAGTACCTATCGTATTTACCTCCGCAGGTAATCCAGCCGTATGGACGGAAACGCTGAAAAACGCAGGAATTAAAGTGGTGCATGTAGTGAGTAATGAAAAATTTGCACTCAAGGCAGAGGGATGCGGTGTAGACGCTATAGTGGCGGAAGGTTTCGAAGCTGGAGGACACAATGGACGAGAAGAAACTACTACACTAGTACTCATTCCACAGATAGTAAAAGCAGTAAAGATACCCGTAATAGCTGCAGGCGGAATAGGTACAGGCAAGACTATGCTAGCAGCAATGGCTCTAGGTGCTGAAGCGGTGCAGATAGGAAGTAGATTCGTAGCGACTAATGAGAGCAGTGCCCACCAAAACTTTAAGCAAGCTGTGATAGATGCCAAAGATGGGAGTACTCAGTTAAGTCTTAAAAAATTAACTCCTGTGAGACTAATAAAAAATAAGTTTTGGGAGCAGATAGCCGCGGCAGAAATGGGTGGAGCTAGCTCAGAAGTATTAGCTCAGATGCTAGGTAGAGCACGTGCTAAAAAAGGAATGTTTGAAGGTGATCTGGAAGAGGGAGAATTAGAGATAGGACAGATTAGTGGGTATATAAATGAAATCAAACCAGCGGCTCAGATTGTTAATGAGATAGTGAGTGAGTACAATGAAGTACTGGCTAAACTAGAAGGGAATATACTGTAGAAGTGGACAGCCGTATAAAGCGATATTTGATAAATGGAGAAGGTGATATGCTTGATTATAAGCAAGAAATTACCAGTTCCAATAAAATCGCAAAAACGATGGTCAGTTTTGCAAATCATAGAGGTGGAACTTTGCTCGTAGGAGTACGAGACAATAGGACTATTGCAGGAATACGCACAGAAGATGAGAAGTATATGCTAGATCTGGCAGCCTCATTCTATTGCAAACCAGAAATACCCTTAGAAATAATAGAGCACACCATAGGAGATAAAATAATACTAGAGTGCATAGTGCCAGAAGGTGACGATAAACCATACAGCTCTAAAGGGGACGATGGCAAGTGGTGGGTATATGTCAGAAACAAAGATAAAAGCCTACTAGCGAGTAAGATAGTGGTAGATGTGCTTCGCAGGCAAGCAAGCAATAAAGGCACCATGATACAGTATGGCAAAAACGAAGAAATGTTGCTGAAATATCTTGAAGAAAATGAACGAGTAACGCTTATGGAATTCAAGAAAATGGTGAATATAAGTAGGTGGAGAGCCTCTAAAATATTGGTAAATTTGATAAGTGCAGGTGTCATTAGAAACCATACGCACGAAAAAATGGAGTTTTATACTCTTGCTTAAATACTTGTCTTGAAATAAATGAACGGTTTCTTTCGTTAAGAAATACTACCTTTGCTTGCTATGGCAAAGGCTGTAGGTAAATTTTTACAAAGAATTACAATGGGAAAGATAAATATAAAGTGGATAGTATGTACCATTTTGCTCGTAGGAATGAGCACTTTAGAAAGTAACGCACAGCAGCGTTGGTTCAAAACTAGTTCGTTGGAGTTCGGTCTAATTGGAGGGTTTTCGCACTACTCAGGAGACCTTACTCGCACACATTTTGAGGCAAGAGGTTTTAAGCCAAGCGTTGGTCTAATTACAAGATACACCCCTGGTCAGTTGGTTACTTTTAGAATTAGTGCCCAGTACGGTCAAGTAGAAGGTAGAGATGATTGGTACGAAGATCAAGCAGATCATCGTTATAGAAGAAATCTTAGTTTTAAGTCAGATTTATGGGATTTTACAGCCGCTGCAGAGTTTAATTTTAATCAGCTAGATTTTAGAGACAAGTCTGGGGTTATACCTTATGCATTTATAGGAGTTAGTGTCTTTAGATTTAATCCTAAAGCTCAATTTATCTATGACCCAACTAGTCCTGTAGCTCAATATCTTGGTCAACCAACTTATTCTCAGTTAGCAGATAGAGATGAGGAGTGGGTAGAGCTTCAGCCGCTGGCTACCGAAGGACAAGAAACAACAGAATTTAACGAGAAAAAAAGATACTCACTTACTCAAGTAGCTATACCAATAGGTGGTGGGCTCAAGTTTAAACTAAACCACAAATGGACACTGGGTCTAGAGTATGGTTTACGAATAACATTTACAGATTATATGGATGACGTAAGTTCTACGTATGTAGATCCAGTGCGTTTGTCTTCACAGTATGGACCTATGTCTGCAGCAATGGCGGATAGAGGTCCTGGCCCGGAACTAAAGGTTGAGGATGCACAAAGAGGAAATACAGATAAGAATGACGCATATGGTATTTTCGGTGTTACATTGACATACAGACTGTATGGCAACAGACCCAAATGTCCGACGTTTTAGTAGATTAAAGTCATAATTCTCACCTATTTAGTCCACCTGAGGTAACATCCTAGTTATTTTTGCGTAGTATAAGAAAACAACTTAAAATCAATGTTAAAAATAGTTAGCACTTTTGTTTTAATTCTATCTGCATCTCTATGCAGCCTAGCCCAATCTTGGGAGCTTGGCGGTATGTTGGGCGGGTCTAATTATCACGGAGATCTAGCCTATAACATTGTGCCAAAAGCTACACGCTTTTCTGGCGGTATTTTTTATAAGTATAATTTTAACGAATACTGGTCTATAAAACCCACGATATCATATCTCAAGATAAGTGGAGCAGACAGTAATTTTGACGAGTATAGACTCAGAAATCTCAGTTTTCGAAATAACATTCTTGAGGTTGGAAGTATGTTTGAGTTCAACTTTCAGCAATTCAGCAATAGAACGATACATCGTAAATCTACTTTTTATGCCATGGCTGGTATTGCTGCTTTTTTGCATAAGCCAGAAGCCAAGTTAAATGATGAATGGTACGATCTTACCGCTATAGGCACGGAGTCTCAGAGGTATAGTAAAGTGCAGATAGCCGTACCTTTTGGTGGAGGAGTAAAGCACGCTGTTACGCCTAATTTTATTGTAGGTTTAGAAGTAGGATGGCGAAAAACTTTTACAGATTACTTAGATGATGTAAGCACGCTGTACCCAGATATGACAGGTGGAGGAAGCGAAGCTAGCTTATTAACCGATAGGTCTTGGGAAGTATCAGAGAATAACAAGCAGTTAGCAAATACAGGGGATCAACGAGGAGACCCAAATCTTAAAGATTGGTATTTTCAAACTGCATTCACCATATCATATCGTTTTACTCCGATCAAATGTCCTTTCTAAAATAGACCAAGTATTGAGCAAAGAAAAAATAGATAAAAATCGATTACCCAAACACATAGCTATCATAATGGATGGCAATGGTAGATGGGCAAAAGAGAAAGGAAAGTTTAGAATTTTTGGCCACCAAAATGGGGTGAAAGCTGTCCGTGAAGTATCAGAAGGTTGTGCAGAGTTAGGTGTAGAGTGTCTTACGCTATATGCTTTTAGCACAGAAAACTGGAACAGACCTAAGATAGAAGTCAATGCTCTAATGACATTGCTAGTAAAAACCATCAAAGGGGAGACAGATACGCTCATGAAGAATGGTATAAAGCTAGATGCTATAGGCGACAGAAGTACGTTGCCAGTGGATTGCCTTAGAGAACTAGACGAGGCTATGGAGGCCACTAAAGATAATACCCGAATGACATTGATACTAGCTCTAAGCTACAGTGCCAAGTGGGATATAGTAAATGCCACTCGCATCATAGCTCAAAAAGCAGCAAGCGGCGAGATAAGTATAGATGAGGTAAATGAAGATCTCATCAATAAAACACTAACAACACATAAATATCCGCATCCGGAACTTATGATAAGAACTAGCGGAGAACTAAGAATAAGTAACTTTTTACTATGGGAGATAGCCTATAGTGAATTGTATTTTACCACAGTATTGTGGCCCGATTACAGAAAAGAACATTTATACGAAGCTATTTTAGATTTTCAAAGTAGAGAGAGAAGGTTTGGTAAAACGAGTGAGCAATTAGCTTAAAAGAAAAGAATGAAAAGAATAGCAGTGATTTTATTGGTAGCGTGTGGACTTATGTCGTACGGCCAAGTAGACAGAATAAATACCGTAATAATAGACTATAGCAATCCGCAAAAGTTTGAAATAGGAGGGATATCTGTAAGTGGAAACACATTTACAGACAGCAAAATAGTAATACTTATGTCTGGCCTCAGTGTAGGACAAACGATTACTTTGCCTGGTGACGAAACCAGAATAGCGATAGACAGAATGTGGCGTCAGAGCCTTTTTAGTGATATAGAGATAGGGATAGAAAAAACGGAAGGTACTCAGCTGTTCTTGAATATTGATGTAAAGGAGCGTCTTAGATTATCTAAGTATTCCATCAAAGGACTTAGAAAAGGGGAGACGAATAATATCAGAGATGAAATTACGCTCAAAAAGAATCAATTAATAACTGAAGATTTAATAAATAGAACTAGAAGAGAGATAGAAAATTATTTCTTTGATAAGGGCTATTATGGGGTTAAGACTACTTTTTCTAAAGAAGAGGATAAGGAAAAACCAAATTTTGAGATGCTAAGAATAGATATTAAAAGAGGAAAGAAGATTAAAGTTTACAATGTTGTTTTTGAAGGCAATGAGAGTATAGAAGACAAGAAACTCCGCAAGCTGATCAAACCAAAGAGAACATATAAAAAATGGAATCCATTTGCCTCTTCTAAATTTGTAGAAGCAACGTATGAGGAGACCAGGCCAGCTATTATTCAAAAATATAGCTCTTTGGGCTATAGAGATGCTCACTTAGTTTACGATTCTATCATCAGAAAAGATAAAAAGTATGTCATCATTAAAATAGCAATAGATGAAGGTAAGAAGTACTACTTTAGAAATATTACTTGGATAGGAAATACGAAATACAGAACCTCTTTGCTAGACACACTTCTAGGTATAAGCAAAGGTGAAATATATGACCAGTCTCGCTTAGAAAGTAAACTCTTTATGAGTGAAAACGGATTTGATATCTCTAGTCTATATATGGATGATGGATACTTATTC
>DNBZ01000191.1 GCA_003484585.1 Bacteroidota bacterium
TCTTGTGTCATGTTATCTATTTCATGCAGACCTTCTGTATCCGTGACACTCTCACCACCTGCTATGGAGTTGTCACTTGCTATCTCACCTATCCATACAGTGATAAACGAAGATTGAAGTAAATCGTAGGCCCCAATAAGTGCACGATCGTAATCTACAGGTGTTTCAAAATAGTTTTCAGCATCCTGTGTATATAGAGGGTTTAAATCCAAAAACTTTTCGCAACTAGCAAAAAGTGCTGCTAGCGTAAGACATATTGCTGTTAATTGTATAGTTGTCTTTTTCATTTTATTTAAAATTTAATAGCTAATCCAGTCATGAAAGTTCTCGCTTGCGGATAAAATCCGTAATCTATTCCTGCAGCTAGTGCACCACCAAAGGATCCTAAATCTGGATCGTAGCCTTGATAGTTAGTTAGAGTAAGAAGGTTGTTTGCAGCTATGTATATTCTAGTACTTTGTATTTTTAACTTGCTAAGCATTCCTTTTGGTAAGGTGTAACCTACTTGTATGTTTTTAAATCTTAGGAAAGATCCTTTCTCTACGTAGTAGTCAGAGAAAATAGTATTTCTGTTTAGGTCTGTAGTTAGTCGTGGGTTTTCATTTGTACTTTCAGGACCAGTCCATCTATCTATATTATATGTAAGTTGGTTTGCATAAGGCTGCTGTCTCTCATAGTTTCTAATGATCTCTTGACCAATAGCACTATATAAATTTGCAGAGAAATCAAATCCTTGATAGCTTACATTGACGTTATACCCAAAGGTAAAGGTAGGAATAGCTGAGCCTAATTCTTTTTGATCACTGTCGTCATTGAAACTGATTTTTCCGTCTCCATTTTGATCTACAAATTTCAAGTCTCCTGGCTTAGCTCCATCTTGCACCACAGGCGAGTTGTCTATTTCCGCTTGTGTTTGGTATACCCCGTCTGTTTCATAACCTATGAAATATCCAATGGCATAACCTTCTTGGAAACGAGTAGCGATATTTCCTCCAACGCCAAAACTAGCACCGGGTAAAAATTCAACACCTTCTGGAGTTTTTAATACTTCATTTTTCAAGTACGTAGTGTTCAAACTTGTGCTCCAACGTAGTTTTCTAGTGAAATCAGAAGAGTAATGAAGTTCTAGTTCTACTCCTTTATTGCTTACATCTCCCGCATTTATAATAGGAGGGAAACTACCTGGGCCAGCCGTACCTAACACACCAGACACGTCTGGCTGAAAGAGAAGATCTCTTGTGTTTTTTATAAAGTAGTTGGCGGTAAGATCAAATCTCTTGCCTACTTTTAGGTCTGTACCTATGTTAAATTGGCGAGTGGTTTCCCATTTCAAATCAGGATTTCCAGCTCTGCCTATTGCAGCTCCAGAGGTTATTATATCATCAAATACATATACTCCTTCACCGTTTAGTAATCCTCTGTATGCGAAATTAGGAATCTGGTCGTTACCGCTTATTCCATAACTCATACGTACTTTAAAAAATTTTATCTTGTCGAGGCCATAAAAATCTTCTTCAGAAAACATCCAGCTACCAGAAACAGTAGGGAAGATTCCATATCTATTGTTTGGTCCAAATTTAGAAGAACCGTCTCTACGAAGTATGAATGACCCATTGTACTTGGTACCATATCTGTACTCAGTACGAATGAAGGTAGAAAGCAGTCTTTCTTGAAACTGAAATGAATTGGCATTATTTAAAAATCCACCTGGAGCTAAATTAGCAGATATATCAGCGTACTCTATAGAGTTGTTTGGAATATTGAATGCGGTACCTCCTAAGCCTTTACCATTTCTGCTGAATACAGAAATACCTGCAGTAGTTTTAAGACGATGGATAAGTTTAAATGTGTATTCGTGGTTTACATAACTTTCAAAGTTGAGGTCACTATAAGTAGCTCGAGCCTCGTATACACTAGCACCTCTGTCTATCAACGTGCCAGGTGCTATTTCTACTTGTGTAGGGTCTAGGTTAGCATTTAAAGCAGAGTTTTGAGCTTTGCCCGGTCCGTACCACGCTAGTGGTGAAAACACCTTTTGATCTACTAAAGCAAAGTTATAGCTGAATCTATTGGTAAATGTCAGGTTCTTAGTAATGTCAAAGGCTATCTCCTCTTTACCTACAAATTTATCTACGTATGAAGTGTTATACGTATTTTGCATTTGTGCAATGGGATTAATTATGTCACTTACTTCTTCTAAGTAAGAATAGGTTCCGTTGGCTTCTTGCACTGGGTCTGTAGGGAAAGCATTAATCGTATTATATAAAACAGAACCAATTCCATTTTCGGGTAATGCATCTCTTTCTTCATTGGTATATAAGAAGACACTGCTGAGACGCATTCTACTGCTCATCTCTGTATTTAGGTTTACACGAGCATTCATTCTAGTAAAGTTAGCCTTGTCGCCACCCACTATACCATCTTGGCTAAAGTAACTGCCGCCAATGCTATACGTAGTTTTTTCGCTACCACCACTTATAGTTACATTATAATTTTGAATGTTTGCATTCTGAAATACTGCATCTTGCCAGTCCGTTCCTTCTCCTAATCTAGTGTTACTAAAAGGAAGAGCATCGCCGCCATTAGCAAATGTTTCATTCTTTATTACTGCATATTCTGTAGCATTCAGTAAGCTTAGTTTTCTGGCAGCTTGCTGCACTCCAAAGTAGGTGCTTAGTTCAATAGTAGGCTTACTATTGGCTCTGCCCTTTTTGGTTTCTATAAGTATTACGCCATTTGCAGCACGTACACCGTATATACCAGCTGTAGCATCTTTTAGTACGTTTACACTTTCTATATCATTTGGGTTTAGAGAGTTTAGCCCTTCACTATCGTACACGACTCCGTCTACAAGTATCAGCGGATCATTATCTCCAAAGGTAGATAGTCCTCTTATTCGTATCGCAGCCCCTCCCCCTGGTGAGCCAGAGTTAGTATTAATAGTTACACCTGCTATCTGTCCTTGCAGGGCTTGGTCTACTCTAGGTATGTTAAGCTTTTGCAATTCCTCGCCGCCTACATTAGAGCTGGCACCTGTAAATTCTTTTTTGGTACTCGTACCGTAACCTACTACCATCACTTCGCCTAGACCTTCGGTGTTGTCTTTCAGTAAAACCGTAATGTTAGTCTGACCCTTGAGAGCAATTGTATTATCCTCATAGCCAGAGTATGTGACTACTAATATAGCTGCATTTACATCAGCGATGGTTAGGTTGAAGGCACCGTTTTCGTCGGTTATTCGTCCGTTGTTTGTTCCTTTTTCTAATACGGTAGCTCCTATTATGGGCTGTTTTAGGTTATCTGTTACTAGACCAGTTACGGTAGTTTGAGCAAAACCAGTGATGGCCAATAAGCAGATTAAAAAAAGACTTAATGTGGGTCTAAACATAAATTTAATTTTATAATAATTGCGAATATATAAAACTTATAGTATAAACAACTATAAGGTTACTTTAGTGCGGTTCTAAGGTAATAGATATTTTGAGTTTTCTGTGAATATTGCTTTACTAGAGGTTGGGTACAAATATGAGGTGCGAATAATTTAACATTCTACTATATTCGCAATATATTTGGGGGATTAGCTCAGTTGGCTAGAGTGCTTGCATGGCATGCAAGAGGTCATCGGTTCGAATCCGATATTCTCCACTTTTTTTCTTTCTAAGGTTTTCAACTCCCTTCAAAGTATTTCATTGTCAATAAGTTATACTTTTTGTGTTACCGTTTAATTTCATTTTGAATCTACATTTACCGCAAAATGTTTCACTTATGATTCACCTAAAAAATAAAAATGTTTCACCTGAAACATTTTTGCCAAAAACAATGACAATAAAGTTCTATCTAAAACCAGTAAAAAGTTCAAACTCTGGTTTTAAGATATATACTCAAATTGTATTTAATAGATCAAAAGCAGAATTCACCACAGGTCTATCTTGTAAAAATACAGATTGGAATGCCCAAAAAGAAGAGTTTACCAAAAACACTCTCTTCAATCAACAACTTTCCAATCTAAAAATGAAAATCTATAGGGTGAAAAATAGTCTAGATGAAACAGGCATTATCTACACAGCAAAAGACATCAAAATTCAATTAATAGGCACTAAGAAGTCGCAAGAGGTATTGCTTGATTATTTTGAACAACTAATAGCAAGGAAGGTGTCCGATGGATCGTGGTCAAAGGCAACAAGAAGACTTTATTTGTCCAGTCACCAATATTTAGCTGCATTTCTGTCTGATCATAGAGCTAAAGAAGTAAACATAGAAAATTTCGATTTAACTGTCATTGCTAAGTTTGATGACTATCTGAGACAAGTTTTTTGGAACGACAAAGGAGATAAGCTGAGTACTACATCCATAAGCAAGCATCATACACGCGTAAAAACAGTCTTTGGTGATGCCATATCTAGAGGGAAGTTAGCATTTAACCCATATGCTAATTTTAAACTATCATTCCCTCAGGCAAAAAGGGAGTACTTGACAAAGAATGAATTGGACAAACTCAATAATCTAGATTTAACTAATAATGATATTTTAGTTCAAATTCGAGATATTTTCATGTTCTCCTGCTACACAGGACTAAGATTTAGTGATGCTATGGCACTAAAAATAGAGCACATTCAAATCATAAATAATGAACCTCATATTCGTGTGGATCAGATTAAAACAGGCGAACGCAGAGAGATCCCAATACTAAATCCTGCAATGGCAATTATAGATAAGTACAATTGGTCTAATTTCAGAAGAGTAAAGGGTTTTGTTTTACCCATCTATACCAACCAATGTGTAAACCGCTACTTGAAGTTCCTTGCCAATCTTGCCGGATTAGGCAAAAACCTAACTCACCACATCGCCAGACACACCTGTGCTACTACTATTTTGTTAGACAATGACGTACCGATAGAGGTTGTAAGTCACTGGCTTGGTCATACGAATATTAAAACCACACAGATCTACGCAAAGATCTCACATACTAAACTACAGAATCAAAGTGCACGGCTTAATGAAATTATTAATATTTGATTATTATTCCCTCTACTCAATGTTATTTATCGAATTGAGAAATTTGATTGGTCTAAATTTTTAGACTAAAGGTTAGATAAGATGCTACTAGCAATGGAGAATTATTGGAATGTCTCTATTATTTACAAAGAGTTAAATGATGTGTCTTACGATTTTAATTCTGAATTACAGACGACTGTCAATACTAGCATTGTAGAGAGGCATTCAAATTAATTAAAATGTTGGTGTCTTCACAGCACTCACTAATCAAAAAAGGTGTGTCGTATGATGTTTGGGGACAATATGATTCATATTTGCATGAAGCCAATAAGCCCTATCGATATTCTTATAATAAACGTAAATTTGTAGAATAGAGAATAATAAATAGCCATTTGTAAATGTGCCGCTCACATATACAAGTGTTGTGAATTATAACTTAATATGAACTCAGATCAAAAGAAATCTTTAAGAAGCAAATTATTCCGTCATCTTGACGGTATTGTTATTTCACCTACTGCCTACGCCTTAAAAAAAACATGGTATAACAGATTACTTACTACAAAACAAGAAAGTAGAGCTGAAAGAATTGACTACAAAATTCAAGGCCAACGAAGGTTATTTGAACATTGCTTTAAGAGGACTCTGTTCTCAAGGGTGGCTTATTCAGCATGTTGATAATCAAAATAATGCAATTAGTTATGAAACCAATGAAGAATCAGAAATAGCGTTCAATTATTTTTATCTCTTTGAGGATGTCACAGACTTACTTCAACTGTCCGAAGATTACCATCCTAGAAAATTTGAAATCGAACCCTTTCTGAGACTGGAGAGTATTTACAAAAAATACAAAACCAATTATGGTATTAAATTATCTAACGAGAAGACTCGGAGAAATATTGAGGAACAAATTTTAACACATATTGAAGGTGTAATTGTAGGTCCAACGCTCGTAAATCTGGGCATAACAGGTATGTTTCACAAATATTTTATGGAGTCGAGATTCAGACCAGAAGAATTTCATGAAAATCATCAAGAATTTGATAAACTGCTCAAAATATTAACTGAACTTGGATGGTTTGACGAAAAAAATGGTGCTTATGTGTTCACAGATATTGGATTATTTTTTGCAAAAAGGGCAAGCGAATATGGTGTTACAGTTTCTTACATTCCTACGCTTAGAAAATTGGACAATCTGATCTTTGGAGATCCACTAATCCTCAAAAATTTAGCAACAGGATCTGAGGAAATACATGTTGATAGAGAAATGAATATCTGGGAAGTGGGGGAGCTCATAGTGCATACTTTAAAGTAGTAGATGAAATCATCATTGATCTCTTCAATAAACCAATCGAGGAACAACCTAAAGGGATACTTGATATGGGTTGTGGTAACGGTGCATTTCTTCAGCATTTGTTTTCAGTTATTGAAAGTCAAACACATCGAGGTACTATTTTAGATGAATACCCTTTGAAAATAATAGGGGTAGACTATAATGAGGCTGCATTAAAAGTTTCTAAAGCGAATCTCATTCAAGCGGATATATGGGCGAAAATTATCTGGGGGGATATTGGAAATCCTGCTCTTTTGGCTGACGATCTGAAAGAAAATTACGATATCAAGTTAGAAGAATTACTCAATGTAAGAACCTTTTTGGATCATAATAGAATTTGGCAAGATCCTCAGACCAATTCATCAAGAGTAAGTTCATCTACTGGTGCATATGCCTACCAAGGCAAAAGAATCAACAATAATCGGGTCGCGGAATCATTGAAGGAACACATTGGGAAATGGACTCCTTATGTAGAGAAGTTTGGCTTGTTACTGATTGAACTACACACTGTGAAGCCAGACTTAGTTGCACAAAATATGGGAAAAACAGCCGCTACTGCATATGACTTGACACATGGATATTCAGATCAGTATATACTTGAAATAGACGAGTTCCTGGATATAATTAAGGAAGCAGGTTTAATTCCGGATATGAACAAGTTTAGAAAATTTCCGAATTCCGATTTTGCTACTGTATCTATTAGTTTATTAAAATCCAACAATGCATAACGATAGATATAAGCTCTAATGCTTTCTGAGTTAGTGCTAAGAATTTGTTTTATTATAATCCCAACACTTTCATAAGCTCACCTTTCATACTTACGGATACTTCTACTTCATTACCATTGCTCAATACTACACTGCCTCCTCTGCCTTTTTTATACGCAGATATGTGGTCCGTATTGATGATATGAGACTTGTGTATCCTTACGAAGTTGGTGTTTTCTTGTAGGTTTTCGAAGTACTTTAAAATCTTGCTCACGGTTTTCTTCTCGCCACTTTTTAGGTAGAGATCAGAGTAGTTGCCACTTCCCGAAATCCTAATTATATCATCTGCATGTACTATCTCAAAACCCTGTTGGTTTGGAAGCACTATACGTTGTATGCCATCATTGCCTAGGTTTAGTTTGAGTACTTTTTTTAGCTGGGCCAGGTTATCATCTTCTTGTACTGCTCTTACTTTCTCTACGGCTGCTACTAGCTCGTCTATACTTATAGGTTTTAGTATATAGTATGCTGCACTGTAGTTGAGTGCTTTTATAGCATAGTCGCTATACGCAGTTATAAATATGGTTTGGTAATCGACATCCTCTGTCTGCTCTAGTACGTCAAAAGCATTGCCAAAAGGCATTTCCACATCTAAGAATACGAGGTCTGGAGTGTGCGTATTTATTAACTCTATTGCTTCTCTAGCATCTTTAGCTCTGGCTACTATCTCTATATTTTGGCAGTACTTAGTTACATAGTTTTCTATGATATCTCTACTAGACTTTTCGTCGTCGGCTATGATTACACGTAGTTTTTTAGGCATATACTTTAGTGTTTAGTGGCATTTCTATTTCTACTCTAGTACCCTGCGCTACTTCATCTTTTTCTAAATCGGTGATTACCACTGAGAAGTTTTCTCCGTGCAGTTTATTCAGTAGACGGATACGTTCTTTGGTATTGGCTATGCCGGTACTTTTATAGTCTTGCTGATGTGCAGTTTTTAGTTTCTGCGACTTGGTTCTGCCGATACCATTGTCTTCTATGGTGGCTATCAGTTTGCTCCCTTTTTGAGCGATATGTAGTAATAGAAATCCAATTGTTTCTCTATATCTAAGCCCGTGCCATACTGCATTTTCTACATAAGGTTGTATGAGCATAGGCGGCACTTCGATTTCTCCAGAATTAAGATCTTGGTCTATTACTATTTCGTAATCAAATTTATCCTCGAACCGTGAATGCTCTAGTGACATATAGATCTCTAGAGACTTTATTTCGTCTGCCAGTGTTATAGTCGGGTTGTTAGAATTGTTGAGCACGGTACGCATTAGTTTAGAAAAATCTGAAATATATCGATTTGCTTTTCTCTCTTCATTATTACTAATAAAACCATTTACAGAATTCAGCGAATTGAAGATGAAATGTGGGTTCATCTGACTGCGAAGAGATGCCAATTGAATAATGGTATTGGCTCGCTGCTTCTGACGAATGTTCTTTACTAAAAAGTAGGTGAGTATTAAAAACGCAGAGATACCAAAGATCAAACCTAGTATAGTATTGCGTTGTGAGCGTATTGCTTGCTCTTTTTCTATCTGCTTTAGTAGTAGTTCTTTTATGCGAGACTCCTGTATATCGTACTTATTAGTCAGAATCTCATTTTGCAATTTCCCTGCTATGTCAGATTCCTTTATGGAATCTACCAAACCTATATACTCTTTATACTTCTCTAGTGCTTTTTTGTATTCACCAGATCTTTCGTATGCTTCAGACAGGCTTTCTACTGCTTTTATATGGTCTATTTTCTTAGGTTGATTTTTAGTGAGGGCTTCACTCCGTTGGAAGTAGGGCACAGCTTTATTAGCATCAGTATACATAAAAGAGCGACCCAGGTTATAGTTAGCCGTGTTTTCCAAAGCCAGGTTATTTGTAATGATAGCTGTGTCCAATGCTAACTTTTGTGTGTTAAAATTTTGAGCTGTCAGATTATTCTTGTCGTACACACTCCAAGCATAGCTTAGTGACGTAGAGGCGATACTATCATTAGGGGCATTATTAGATAGTTTTAGTGCTAGGTTAATATTGTCTACTCCTTTCTGCGTTTTATTATCTGCTATGTACAAGTTGCCCAGCTCTAAGTAGATATCTATTTTTTGCTTGGGATCTAGCTTTCTGTTATACTTTAGCTCGTTTTCTAAATCGTTTATTGCTTCTTTGGTTTTGCCTTCTTCACCCTTTATCTTAGAGTTTTTCAGTCTGTAGTCCGTTTTTCTAGAAGAGGAATTTGATGATTTCTCTACCTTTTCATAGTAGCTACTAGCTATATCTTTCTTGTTTAGCTTATTGTAGCTTTCTGCTAGGTATTTTAGTGTGTACTCCTCATTTCTTGGGTCCGTTATCACCTTATGTATTTCTTGTGCTTTGGTAAAGTACGTTATAGCCTTGCTATAGTCTCCAGCGTTATAATATAGTGTGCCTAGTGTGTTATATGCTTGAGCTTCAGATTTTTTATCCTTCTTACTTAGACTTAGCTCCAGTGCTTCGCTTGCTAGCTTATATGCATTTGTAGGATTCTTTATAACTTCCTTATTTGCTTGGTTTATGATAGAAACGGCAGTAGGAGCAGTAGTGCTTTGTTTAGTCTGAGCATGAGCTACGGAACAAGCCGCTATTGCAGCTAGAGTATAAGTGTATATGTACTTATTAAGTCTCAATCGTATACGAATATACTACTTCATACATCTCCAAGTCCCTCAAAATAGCAATGTATAGCCATGTATTTGCAGGTTTGTTTAGATATGGAACACGTTCACACATTCACTAGGCAGATTCACATACTTTGGCCATTTGGCAGTTTCTCTGCGAGCAACTTTGTAAGCAAATAAAGAGAGAAAATGAAAAAGATAATTATGTCAAGTCTACTGTGTATAGCCGCTTTTGCTGCAGTAGCACAATTGAAAATGGGTAACTGGGCGTATAGCTCTGCTGCTCCTATAGTGCTGCGTGCAGATAATATTAATGTGCCTGTAAACTATACCGAAAATAATGTAATCACCATCAAGGGAATGTTCAACGCTACCCCAGATTCGTATGTGGCCATCTTCAGTTTATCCCAAGAGGGAATAGACGAGACGGTAGCCAATGATTTGATAAATCAGAAAATAGAGGCAGTGCGTACAGGACTTAAAGGCGTAAGTAGCAAGCTCAATTTGCACGTAGATATTATCTCTTTTGTGCCTATATACGATCAAGTATTAGAGAAAAAAGTCTTTAGTAAAAACACATTTACTGAGAAACCAGTGGGTTTTGAGTTAAAGAAAAACATCATTATAGAATATGATAACCTAGAGCAACTAGATAAGATTTTTTCGCTGTGTACTGCAAATGGCATCTACGACTATATACGCAGCGATGCGGTGGTTACCGATATGAGTGCTATCAAAGCGGAGCTTCGCCAAAGTGCAGATAGTATGGTCATGCTACAGCTCAATAGATACGCTAAGTTACGAGATATAGATCTAAAAGACTATAACAGAACATTAGCTGAAGGTTTTAATGTAGTATACCCAGGAGAGAAATATGCTAGCTATACTGCATTCTCTTGCACCTCTTATTTTACTCAAAAATTTAATTTGAATAATGATGCTAGTAAAAAAGTCACAAGGCACTACTTACCTGTCATAGACAAAGAATTTGATTTTGTAGTAAATCCTACTATCACAGAACCCGCTATACAGGTGATGTATCAGATTCATTTAGCTATTATAAAAAAGCCTGATCCTAAGCCCATACAAGTGAAAAGTGACAAGCCAGAAAAGGTATTTTTCTTGATAAGTCCAGACGGGAATATTAAAAACCTAAATCTTTAAAAACAACATAAAATCATGAAAAGAAAAGTATTGCAAATCACCGTTTTGTGCCTCCTATTCGTAAGGTGCACCCAGGCTCAATCTCCTCACACATCCGTGCCACCGCTCCAAGCATCTATTCTGAATGCACCGCCAAAAGTAAGTGAAGTAGAAAAGCAAGAATATGAACTCGTATTCTGCTTAGATGCTACAGGCAGTATGAATGGGCTCATAGCTACCGCAAAAGAAAAAATATGGGATATCGTCTCTGGCATATCACAAGCTCAAGATGTAAGCAAGGTAAAACTAGGCTTGGTCTTTTATAGAGATAAGGGAGATGCATTTGTGACTAAGACCTATCCGCTTACAGATAATATAGATAGCCTCTACAGCCAACTACTGGCGATACAAGCCCAAGGTGGTGGCGATGAGCCAGAGAGCGTAAATAAGTCGCTAGATGAAGCAGTGAACAAGATGCCATGGAGTCAAAACCCGCAAACTTTTAGAACCATATTTTTGGTAGGAGACTGCCCGCCGCATATGAACTATAACGAAGTGAAGTATCCTGAGTCGTGTGCGGAAGCCAATAAGAAAAATGTCGTAATCAATACTATAAAACTTGGGAGCTCTTGTGGCAGTGCCATACCGCATTTTAAGAAAATAGCTACACTAACCAACGGTACGTATCAGCAACTAGGTCAAAATGCTGCCGATGTGGTATATAATACGCCGTATGATGACAGTATAATCTACTACTCTAGATACATAGATGAGTCTAAGATCTACTATGGAAATACCGCTCAAAAAGAAGTGATGAACTCCAAAAAAGAAATGTCGCTTAATCTATATGACAAAAGTTCTTCGTCTGCTACATCATCTAGAGCTAGCTATAACTGGACCTCTGCTGGTAAAAGTAATTGGTTTGGGAGTAATGAGTTACTGCAAGATATAATAGATGGAAAGGTAAGTCTAGACACACTACCTAAAGAACAATTGCCAAAGGAGCTACAAGAGAAAACCAAGGAAGAGCAGAAAAGTATTGTGCTCATAAAACAACAAGAAAGAGTGTACAATATGAATAGACTCGATGTGCTGGTAAAGCAAAAGGACGTATACATACGCACAGAAAAAGCAAATAACAGCGGGGAAGAATCCTTCAGTGATAAAGTGATAGAAACTATGAAAGTGCAAGCAAAAAGAAAATAAAGAATATGAAAAAGTATCTAATAATGACCTTAGTCGTAGCTCAAGGAACGACGTCTATGGCACAACTAAACAAGGAAAACCTGAACCTCTCTTTCTACAGAGATAACGCGGTGAACCTCACTAGCTACTCATACACATCATCACCTACTATGGCGGTGCAAGTGGCTTATGACTCTATAGTAAAACTAATGGATCTGTGGGAGTATAAGAATATGAGAATCTATCCGATAGTAGGCAATGAGGTGTATAGTGAAGAAAGTAAAGTAAAAAACAACTATGTGAGCTTAAAGGAAGCCTTAGAAAAACAAACTATAGAAGTACGAGAGCTGAGTACTGGTGGCACCGTAAATACACTAAAACTATCCAACCTAGGCAAAGACACTATCTATATAATGGCGGGAGAAGTGGTGCTAGGAGGGAAGCAAGACAGAGCCATAGGCCAAGAGCTAATCTTACCTCCGGGAGCCAAGGATGTGCAAGTAAAAGTATTTTGTGTAGAGCATCATAGATGGAGCCAAGGCAGTGACGGAACTAAATTTAACGGATACTACGGCATAGCTGGAAACCAAGTGCGAAAGAAAGTAGTGGTAGATAAAAACCAAAGTCAAGTATGGGCTAAAGTAGACGAGGCTCACGGCAAGGCTGGGGTGAGTTCTTCTACTTCGTCTTTTAAAGACATTAAAAAATCTGAGGATTATATGAAAACTATGGGTGACTACAAGGAGTATTACCTGCCTAAGCTCAAAGCGGTAGAAAATCTTCTTGGTTTTGTAATAGTATCTGGAGATAAAATAATGGGTCTTGAGGCTTTTGCTACTGAGCACCTAATGAAGCAGCAACTAGATAAATTGCTTGAGAGTTATGCTACTGAAGCTATGCAAGAAGGGGCCAAGGTTACCGTAACTACTGAGCAGGTAGATGCTTATATGAAACAGGTACTAGACGAGACTAAGCAAGAGGAAATTATAGAAAAAGGAGGTTCTGAGCTAAAACTGAATAATAAGAAATTGCATATCTCTGTGTTGGAGAATTAATTTAGTATACTCAAATTCAGTAGGGGCATTTTCGTCTATTGCTAGTGGTATTGATTCAGACGTAACGTTACGTCTCATTCTGTAAGCCCTTTGTTTATAGGCATTTGAGTAGTATGTTTTGTTACCTTGTGTTACGGTTTTTACACTTGGGCATAATGCGAAGATTGAACTGTAATATTAACTAACTAATATGCCGAATTTTCGAATACCAAAGTGAATAGTCAGTACTTTTAAGCTTGACGAATAAAATTATTGTGCTCTTCCATACTATCGACTAATTTCTTTAGCCCAATCACCTCTGTAAATTAATTTTTGGTCGTGAATTTTAAAGGTGAATTTACCATATCTAACAGATATTCCTGCAGATGCATTTACAACCCAGCTATTGTCAGGAATATTAAAGAAATTTTCAGAAGTAATTACTTTTTTATCCATTTGATCATTAATAGAAACAGATTCCTGTGGACCTACGTCCCATCCAAGATGTGTATTATAGCTAACTATTAAATCACCAATCAATCTGAAATTTTCATTGGTTTCTATTTTTGTTTTAATGCTTCCAACTTTTACGTCATTTAAACCTTCTTCAGGTGTGACTTCTATCGTTAATTTGGGCAATTCAATAGCTGTTTTTGAGGCCAGAATTATAATAGATTCGTTT
>DNBZ01000324.1 GCA_003484585.1 Bacteroidota bacterium
AGCGAATAAAAAGTACTACGATTTGCCAGAGTTTTTTGCGAAGCACAATGTACATGTGGTTTCTTCTATGCCGCATTGGACTAAAGGGAAAACGGACAAACAACGAGGTGACGGAGTCTTTGACTTGTCTATACGAGCACTTCATGATTTGAATAAGGTAGGATATGGAATGCCAGACTCAAGTCTAAAACTAGATTTGGTCTATAATCCGTCTGGAGCATATTTGCCAGGAGATCAGGCCTCACTAGAAAAAGAATTTAAAAAAGGATTATTGGAAGATTTTGACATCCACTTCAATGCTCTTTTTGCGATTACAAATCTGCCAATTAGTAGATTTTTGGACTACTTATTAATGTCGGATAACTATGAGGACTATATGCAATCTCTGGTAGAGGCTTATAATCCTAAGGCTGCTCAGAATGTGATGTGCACCAATACTATATCGGTAAGTTGGGATGGATGGTTATACGACTGTGATTTTAATCAAATGTTAGAACTCAAAGTAGCCAGTAAGTCAAAACACATAAGTGAGTACAATCAAAAGGAGCTAGATGCTCGCAGTATTATTATCTCACAACATTGCTACGGATGTACGGCTGGAGCAGGTAGCAGCTGTCAAGGAGTTACCTCTTAATCATGAATATTCTCCTGATTTTGGTATCTCTATTTTTCGGAAGCTCAGATGGGGATCCACTGAAGAAATTACTAAAGCACTACAATACGGAATCAGTACCCTATGTGTACGTAGACCAAGTAGAAACATTCACCAATTCTCATTTGTTAGACAGTAGAGAAACAAGGGAGTTTGAAGTAAGTCATCTGCGAGATGCAGTTTGTGTAGGGTATGATAGTTTTAACTTAGAAACAGTTCTAAATTTAATACCAAATAAACAGGATACCGTAATAGTATATTGCTCACTAGGCATACGCTCAGAGGACGTAGGAGAAAAATTACAAGAGGCAGGATATTCGCATGTTTATAATATGTACGGCGGGATTTTTGAATGGAAAAATAAGGATAAAGTAGTTTATAATTCTACGGGAATACCAACCGAAGAGGTACACGCATTCACAAAAGATTGGGGTCAATGGCTACATAGAGGCATCAAAGTATACAAGTAACATATGGCTACTAAAGAACTACTTATTGTTTTTGTAAAAAACATAAAACTAGGCAAGGTAAAAACTAGACTTGCTAAGACTATCGGAGATGATGCTGCTTTTGAAGTATACAAAAAGCTAGTTGCTATTACAGAAAAAGCCACTGCTAATGTGGAAGTGGACAAACGAATTTACTTTAGCGATGTGATAATAGAATCGAAGTGGGAAGGAGTACCCACGTGTGTGCAAGAAGGAGCAGACTTAGGAGAACGAATGCAAAATGCATTCAATGCTGCTTTTGCAGATGGATATGCTAAGGTGATATTGATAGGATCTGATTTGCCCGATATGAAAGAAGAAATTTTAGAGGAAGCATTTTTGTCTTTAGAAAAGTCAGAAGTAGTTTTAGGACCTGCGGAGGATGGCGGATATTATTTGCTCGGAATGCAAAAGGATTACAACTTCATTTTTGAGGCTATGCCGTGGAGTAAATCTAATTTGCTACAGATTACAAAGGCTAAATTAGATGCACATCAAGTAGGTTATTCATTACTCAAAACCTTAAACGATATAGACAATGAGGATGATTTAAAAGCATCTTCATTTTACACCTACCTCACACAAAACATACTAAGTTTAATGCTATGAAACAGCAATTAGAAGATTCTATAGGATACCTTAAACAACTAGGGTGTTTAAATTCGGAAGTCGGCATAGTACTAGGCACTGGGCTGGGCAAGCTTGTGGAACATGTGAAAATCATACAGGAAATTTCGTATGCAGATATCCCGCATTTCCCGGTAGCCACAGTAGAATTTCACAAAGGGAAACTGATCTATGGCGAGCTAGAAGGTAAACTAGTACTAGTGATGCAGGGTAGGTTTCATCTGTATGAAGGCTATAGCCTGCAGGAAGTTACGTATCCCATCAGAGTATTAAAAGCTTTAGGTATTCATACGTTACTGATATCTAATGCTGCAGGAGCTATTAATCCGGCATACAGCAAAGGAGATCTAATGTTACTCGATGATCACATCAACTTACAAGGTTCTTCTCCGCTTGCTTTTGGCACTGTAGAAGAGTACGGAGAGCGTTTTGTAGATATGAGTGCTCCGTATGACCAAGAGCTATTGAAGGTAGCTTCAGCCGCAGCTAAAAAGCTGGACATCTCTATCCATATAGGAATATATGCTGGAGTGGTAGGACCTCAGTTAGAAACTAGAGCGGAATACAGAATGCTCCGTATCATAGGAGCAGATGCCGTAGGTATGAGCACCATACCAGAGGTGATAGTAGCCAGACATCTTACTCTTCGAGTTTTGGCGGTCTCGGTACTTACAGATGTATGTGATCCTGAGAATCTAAAACCTATCAACATCCCAGAAATAATAAAAATAGTAGGCGATACCGAACCACAAATGGTAGCCCTTTTCAAACATATAATAAAAGAATAATGAGTTACCTAGATACCACAAACGAAGTCTACAAAGAAGCGGCACTTACCCCAGATGTAGGGCTTTGCTGCACCACTAATCCTATATGGGAACTCCCAGGACTCAAGATTCCGCTTATCATGCAGCAGATGAACTATGGCTGCGGTAGTACGGTGCATCCTAGAGATTTGGTGAATGAGCCGACCATTCTCTATGTAGGTGCAGGTGGAGGTATGGAGCTGCTCCAGTTTGCTTATTTCAATAGAAATAAAGGTGGGGTAGTAGGTATTGACGTGGTAGACGAAATGTTAGATGCGTCTAAGAAAAATTTTTTAGAAGCGGAAAAAGAGAACGCTTGGTTTAAAAGTGATTTTGTAGAGCTCAAAAAAGGAGACGCACTCAACCTGCCTGTAGCGGATAGCTCTATAGATGTAGCTGCTCAAAACTGCTTGTTCAATATCTTTAAAATGGAAGATCTGAAAAAAGCCATAGCAGAGATGTACCGAGTGCTCAAGCCTTATGGAAGACTGGTAATGAGTGACCCTACGTGTGAGCAGCCTATGAATGATACGTTGAGAAACGATGATAGACTGCGTGCTCTGTGTCTTAGTGGTAGTCTGCCCATAGCAGAATATGTGAAAATGCTTACAGATGCTGGTTTTGGAACTATAGAGATTCGAGCTAGAAAACCCTATAGGATTTTGGATCCTGTAAACTATCCTACAGATGAACTTATCTATATAGAGTCTATAGAAGTAGCAGCCATCAAAGATCCTATGCCAGAAGATGGTCCATGTATTTTTACTGGTAAAGCAGCTATTTATTACGGAACGGAAGAACTTTTGGATGATGAAAAGGGACACATTCTAATGCAGAATCAACCCTTAGCTATTTGTGATAAAACTGCAGGAGCACTTGCGGCTTTAGGTCGTAATGATATCCATATCAGTGAATCTACTTTTCACTATGATGGTGGTGGATGTTGCTAGAGGGTAGTGGAGAACCATTTGATTAAAATGAATTTTAGGATTTGTTATATGCTGATATTTTTGGTGTGAGAGTGTCTGATGGATTCTAAAACACACTTTTAATTCTAATAAATAGGGAGTGGAACTGCCTTTACTTATGAGGCTACTAACCTTTTACATTTTCCTGGGACCAAATTCATTGTAGTTGTCTGAAACGGTCCAATACGCATGACATTTCGCTTGTAAGTCTTTTAAAAACTTGGAATTAAGTTTTGTATTTTCTGAGGATAGGTCATAGAATTTCTCGCACATAGTATACAGACTCTCTAGTATTGACTTAGTAACAGAGCCACTTTTGAACACAACCAAAGAGCCTAGAGGAGGTCTTCCATTTTTCACTTCACTCATAGAAATGGCTTCAATATCCTCCGTAAAACTATCTCGCTCGTCAGCGTCTCGATAATTATATCCTGCATTTGAATCCGTATTCAACCTAGAATAGGTAATCGTTCTGTTTTGCACTGCTAGTTTTATTAGCGTTTCTCTTATTTCTCGATTAACGTATATTTCTTCCATTATGTAATAGTCTTATCTCAAATGTAAGACTTTTTTAGGCGGTTGAAAACTATATTGGTATAAGATCTACTTCCCCAATAGAAACCTATGTTTTGCTTGTTTCATCATCAGTTCCAATTAAAAAAGAATCCTTAGGTATTTACTTGGTTTCAGAAATATTTATCCTATTTGGATAAATATTTTCAAGACTTTTTGACAATGCCTGAGTTTTCAGGTTTAGAACTTTGGCAAGTTAAATTTTAGTAACTGAGCCTTCTTTTTAATAAATTCATATCATCAAGTCTAACTCTTATTGCTTTGCCTTCTGCATAGAAAGTTTCAGTATTTCTTCTGCAGGTTTATTTTGAGGTGTGAATCTAGACTGCCCATGACCACCAGATTTTTTATGGTCATGAAACCATTTCCAAACATAGCCTCCAGCAAACCAGTCTTCTTGCCAAAACTCTTGGTGCAATGCTTCTAGCCCATTTGTCTGTGCCTCGAGATTCACTTCTCCTCTTGGAGGATTCCACGGTTCGTGGGCTGCATAGTCTGTGCTGCAATACCCGTATTCTGAAAATAGTATTTTTTTATTCTCCCTTGTAGCTAAGCTTTTTAGCTTCTCTTTATGTGTCTGCCATCCTAGCTTGCACTCTTCGGTAGTAGGCGTTTTACGGTCAGATAACGGGAAGTAAGCGTCTACTCCTATGTAGTCTAGATCCTCCCAAAAAGATACGGTAGTATAGGAGTCCCAGTTGGCTGCATACGTTATTTTACCCTTATATATTTTGCGTACTTCATGTATCAGGCTCTTCCAGTAAGTAGGTCTTTTATTCACGGCTACTTTTAGTTCTGTGCCTATACAAAATAGCTCTGCATCTAAGTCTGCAGCTGCCTGTGCATAGGTCAAGATAAAAGCGGAATACTGCTTCTCAAAAGCTATCCATTCCTTTTCTGAATGCATAGAGATGTCGCCTGTGAATTCTCCTTGACTCACCCAGATTTGAGGCTTAATCATAAGAGCGATATTGTTTTGCTTTAGGAGTTTTCCGTATTGCAAGATTCCTTCTACGGTTTCGCCATACCAGTGGCGATTTGAGTTATGCAATATCATAGTGTCGTCTAGACTTTTCATAAAGCCAAAAGGCATGAGTGCAGCATGATTAGCCGCTACATGTATAATAGGGGATATGGCAGAGTCTAAGAGTGGAGTGCCAGATGCTACTAGAGAGATGCCATTAATCTTGAGCTGAGGCTCTTCGATTTTACTGAACTGAGAAACGCCTAGGGCAATTACACATCCGAGTAAGAGAAGTTTTACTCCGCCCATCCTAGTATTTAAAACGTTCTTCATTTATTTTTAGCAATATAACGATTAACCCGACCCGATAGATATCGGGTTCGCTTATTACTGAGCGTTTATCGTCCAATTGTATTCTTGGTACGCCACGTTGTAATCCAAGGGTATTTGCGTATTCCTATACGTATTCAAATAGTCGATAATCGTTTGATTCTCTTTCACAAAATCTTCCTTGTACCACTTCATTATCATAGATACTGCTACTTCCTTAGCACTATCATCTACCTTCACAAAGATATCTGAATTGACCGCACTTTTGGCTTGCTTGGTCATTTGAGCATCTACAGTAGATGGCAGATATGCCCTATTGATAATCGGAGGGCAACTCAAAGCTCCGCAAACCACCACAAAGTGTATGCGAGCATCATCAAACTCTTTTCGCAGTTTTACATTTTCTATTTGATCGAGAGTAAGCATTTCCCCAGCAACTTTATGCCTTTTCACCTTAAAAAATCCATCAATGTCTAGAGGAGATTTAGTAGGGTAATTATCTACCAGTGATTTAATGGTGAGTAGGTTATAGGCGTTAATGTAAAAAGCCTTGTATTCGCTAGAATTTCGTCTGCTCACCTTATGATTTTCAAATGCTGTAATCAGCTTATTAAGTTCCGTAGGCTTTGCTTTTATTTCAGTGTAGTTTACTTTTCCATTGAACACATTTTTCTGAAAGAATGCACTAGCCAAATTGAAGAAATACGGACTTGATCTACTTCCATCTTTTTGTGCTTGCTCATCAATCACAGGCACTTTTTTGATTTCTTTTTTTACTATAGACTTAAAAGGCTTAGGAGTAGATGTAACTTCTTTTATAGGAGTGCTTTCTTCACCTATAGAACCATCAGCAATTTCAGTATTTACATCCTCTATTACTTTGTTTTCATCATCTTCACTTTTGGATAGAGCAGTTTCTGAGATTTCGGTGGTGTTGGCCTTTTCCTCAATATTACTTTTTGTATGGTTACAGCTCAAAAAAGTAAAAGTCGCTAAACATATCGTTAATTGTTTTATTATTTTTCTCATGATTGTGTGTTTCTTGCCAAGAAACTTAAACGAAATTAAGTCAGTATTAGGTCTATAATCGTATAACTTTGGAGAACTTACACTAGATGGGGAATAGGAAGCACGCAGTAATTATAGGGAATGGAATAGCAGGAGTTACTGCGGCACGACATATTCGAAAAAATTCAGATATGGAGATTACCATTATATCTTCTGAGACTAAGCACTTTTTTTCTAGAACAGCTCTTATGTATATCTACATGGGGCACATGAAGTATGAGCATACTAAACCGTATGAGGATAGTTTTTGGAAGAAAAATAGAATAGAACTATTGCAGGAATATGTTACCGATATAGACACAGATCAGAAAAAAGTAGCACTTCAGTCTGGCGATGCTCTCCGATATGATTCGCTGATTATAGCTACAGGCAGTAAGCCCAATAAATTTGGCTGGCCAGGTCAGGATCTACCTCAAGTGCAGGGACTATACTCCAAACAAGATTTAGACAAACTGGAAAAGAAAGCACCTAATAATGCTGTCTGCAAAAGAGCAGTAATAGTAGGTGGAGGACTCATAGGAATAGAAATGGCAGAGATGCTGCTATCTAGAAATATCCCGATTACCTTTCTTATTCGTGAAGATAGTTTCTGGGATGGCGTGCTACCTCAGGGAGATAGTGAGCTTATTACGCGGCACATATTTAAACACCATGTGGACATAAGACTAGCTACTAATCTGAAAGAAATACATGCAGATGCCAGTGGTAATGTAAAATCAATAACCCTAGCAGAAACGGGCGAAGAAATACAATGTGATGTAGTAGGACTAACTGCAGGAGTATCTCCTAACATTGATTTTCTGAAAGATACATCTATAGAGACAAAGCATGGCGTATTGGTAAACAGGCAATTAGAAACAAACATTCCGGATGTATACGCCATAGGAGATTGTGCGGAGCAACACGAAGGCATAGGAAACAGAAGGCCTATAGAGGCGGTGTGGTATACAGGGAGAATGATGGGAGAGGCCGTGGCACAGACAATCTGCGGCCATAGGCGAGAATACAATCCGGGTCATTGGTTTAACTCTGCTAAGTTTTTGGATATAGAGTACCAAACGTACGGATGGGTATTTGCGGCACCTAGAGATGGAGAAACGCACTTTCACTGGAGGCACGCAGATGACGACAAGTGTATTACGATATCCTATGATAAGAGCACGAGACTATTTATAGGAATCAATACTTTTGGAATACGATTGAGGCACGAAACCATGGATAGGTGGCTTACCGAGCAGAGAGATGTAGACTATGTTTTGCAGCATCTAAAGGAAGCCAATTTTGATCCTGAGTTTTATAGGCACTACGAAAAAGAAATTTTAAATTCATTCACGAGTCAAACCAACCAAATTACAAACGCATAAAATGAGTGAAACGCCACAACCGAGTATGTCACTGGCCAGTCCAGATACCTATTCACTATCCAATAAACAGAAATTAGCCTTATCTCTGGGCACTATAGGTTTACTCATACTTGTTTTAGCTTTTGCTAATTTTGGTTTGAGTGCCAATATTTGGGTGCTAGCATTAGCTCTGGGTCTTATCTCTACAGGAGTCGTGCTCTATGCTAGAGCGGCTTATTTAGATAAAATACCGGGCATTAAAAATGATGGAGTTTGGTATAAGTCTATTTCCTCTCGTGGTATTTTGGGCTGGCTCACAGGTGTAGTTCTTACCTCGTTTTATATCGTATTATATTTTTATCCAAATCTACTAGGACTAGGAGTTGATGGAGCTGCTAACACAGGACTTATAGCACTATTTGATCCTTTGAGCCAACTTTTGAGTGGCAGAGATGCGAGTCAGTGGTTTGTTTATGGCACGTTATATACCGTTGCTATTTTGGCATTTGGATATAAGTTTATGTTGAAATATAAACACAATAAGTACCAGCAATTGAGAACAGGTTCAGTTATGTTTTTTCAATTGGGATTTGCTTTTCTTATTCCTGAGTTTATGTATCGTTTGAACTCAGATTTGCCCTACTACGACCTCAAAAGTATGTGGCCGCTTAACTATTATATATTTGATGAATGGTCGGTAAAAGCATTTTTATCAAGTGGTAATATTGGACTAGGACTTATCATTTTTGGTATTGTCTCTGTCTTTGTAATCTCGCCTATTTTAACCTATAAATATGGTAAACGATGGTACTGCTCTTGGGTATGTGGCTGCGGAGGACTAGCCGAGACTGCAGGAGATGCTTTCAGACAATTGAGTGATAAGTCTACCGGAGCTTGGAAACTGGAAAGATGGCTCATACACACCGTCTTAGTCTTTTCTGTGCTTATGACTACCGCTGTGATTTACACGTACTTAGGCTACGATAGCAATAATTTTTGGTTGACTAAGGATCTGTTTATTAAACTGGTTATTGGGTTTCTTACACTCGTGTTTGCTGTCATTATTATTTTCAAACACAAAGAGCTAGGCAAAGATGCTAAGTATGGAGCCATTGGTTATTTCGTACTTCTTGTAGCACTTTTGGTTATGCATTTTACAGGTACTACAGAAGAAGTTTTTTATATAAAAGCAAGCTCGCTTCGTGCGGCATATGGTCTGTACATTGGGTCTATATTTTCAGGAGTTATCGGGACGGGGTTTTATCCTATTTTAGGGAATAGAGCTTGGTGTCGTTTTGGATGTCCTATGGCAGCTGTACTTGGTTTTCAGCAGCGAATGTTTTCTAAGTTTAGAATAACAACCAATGGAGGCCAGTGCATCTCATGTGGCAACTGCTCTACCTACTGTGAGATGGGAATAGACGTGCGTGCTTACGCTCAAAAAGGAGAAAACATAGTACGGTCTAGTTGTGTGGGGTGTGGAATATGTGCTGCGGTATGTCCTCGTGGAGTTCTCAAATTAGAAAATGGAGCTTTAGAAGGTAGAATTAATTCTAATGACATTTTGTTGGGGAATGATACCGAACTTCGCGATTTGATTAATAAACAGAAATAAGAACGTTAAGACTAGAAGTGCAATTATTTATCATCCTTTTTCTGTCCGTACTGTGTCTCACTCCTAATGGAGAGAAGCACTATTCTAAGGTGTATTATGCCGATGGAAATATAGCATGTGAAGGTTGGGTGCAGGACTCTAAAAAAGTAGATTTCTGGATATTTTACCATGCCAATGGTCAAGTGAAGAATAAGGGGCATTATGCCTTAGGCTATCGAGAAAAGTATTGGCATCATTATACAAATAATGGGTCACTAGAAAGTGAAGGACATTATCTGAAAGGGAAAAAGAATAACTGGTGGTCCTACTACAATAGTACGGGTGAGGTGATACACAAATGTCAACTTCACAATGATGTTAAGAATGGCTATTGTCTGCATTTCAAAGGCAATGAGATAGTAAAAGCGTCGAGATATAGTGAAGGTAAAAAACAACAAGAATGGACAGATTACACGGTATTCACAAGAGAAAATAATCTGCTAAACCTACGATGATCAAAGTAATTATACCTGCGTATAACGAAGAGGAGTCTATCTCCAAAGTACTAAACGATATCCCTAGTCTAGTAGATGAGGTAATCGTGGTAAATAATGGATCTACCGATGCCACTGCTCAGCGTGCCAAAGATGCGGGAGCCACAGTGATAAGCGAGCCTAGACGTGGGTATGGATATGCTTGCTTAGCGGGTATGGAGCACATAGCTAGTTGCTCAGCATTGCCAGATATTGTAGTATTCTTAGATGGTGATTACAGTGATTACCCAGAAGAGCT
>DNBZ01000152.1 GCA_003484585.1 Bacteroidota bacterium
TACCATTCGTTTGATAAAGTTAATTACTCTCCCTTACCTTTGTAAGCAGTGAAAAAAGCAGCATTCTTTTTTTTGATAATTCTGATAGTTGCATCTTGCTCTAACAGCACAGATCTCACCTACACGTCCGACATAGCCCCTATCATACACCAAAACTGCACACCCTGCCATAGAAGCGGAGGAGCCGCACCGTTTTCACTTACTACTTTTCAACAGGTAAACAGAAAGAAAAATACCATACTAGACGTGACCCAAAGCGGCCTTATGCCGCCGTGGCCAGCAGACAGAAACTATAGCCACTTTACAGGCGAACGATACCTAAGTGCGATAGACAAACAAAAAATAAAAGACTGGATACAAGGTGGTGCTCCAGAAGGCGACACCTCTCTGCTGCCAGACCTACCAGAGTATAACTCCTACAGCTATGTAGGCACACCAGACACTACATTATGGTTTGATAGTATTTTGATAAGTGGAAACAGCCGAGACAAGTTTTTCATAGCTACGCTACCCATAGAGCTAGGTGAGCAAAAGTATGTGCGAGCTATGGAGTTTTTGCCTAACGAAAACAACCTCGTACACCATATGAATGGCCGCTTGCTCAACTATGAAGAGGACAAAAAAGCGAACATTACCGCTGGACAACGCATACTAAACCTAGAAGTAGCCGAAGTAGAATATGTACGCCAGTTTAATAATCTAAAACTCAGTAATGACGACGGTACACGCCCAGAGCAAATTAACTCTGCAGTAAATTATCTGCCTGGAGTACAAGCACAGCTGTACCCAGAAGGTATAGGTGGATTTACTATGAATAAAAAATCAATACTGATAGCCGACGACATACACTTTGGGCCAATACCACAAGATAAGTGGGACCAAAGTAGAGTAAATATATTCTTTAGCAAGACCCCGCCCAAACGACCTATAAATGAAGTAATGCTAGGCACTAATGGGGCCAGCAAAATAATACCCCCACTGGTGATACCTCCTGGCAAAATCACACAGCATACCAGCTACCTCAGGATACCCGAGGATATTAGCATACTAACCATCAATCCGCATATGCACCTGCTAGGCAAGAGGTTCAAAGCATATGCCCTCACTCCTACTCAGGACACCATACGCTTAATAAGCATACCCAAGTGGGATTTTAGATGGCAGTACTTTTACACCTTCCCTAAAATGCTCAAAATACCTGCAGGCAGCGTAGTATATGTAGAAGCAGAGTTTGATAACACCGCTGAAAACCAAAACAATCCGTACAACCCACCACAAGAAATAAGAGAACGCTATGAGTTTGGCGGAGCAGGGATGCGTACTACAGATGAGATGCTGCAGTTTATCATCACATGGCTACCGTATCAGGTAGGCGATGAGGATGTGAGTCTGGAGGTGGAGTAGGGAAGAGATTACAAACACTTAGTTTCAGTTAATTTCCTGCAACGCTTTACAAACGAATGAAACTTATGTTCATCAAGCGATTAGCCTCAAGAAATGCACAAAAAAATAGATAATAGCAGAGCAGGAATAAGTTCTCCCATAGGTGAATTATAATATATCGTTGCGATTTTTTTCAATTGACTAAATAATTATCTATCTGGTTATTGGCAAAGTACACTTTTATACAGAATGAAGGGAATCCTAAGCCGCACTGTGCTGTCTAAACCTTAATTACTCCTAGTAGATATAACACTAATTTAATAATAGCTTTGCCAAACTAAAGAAATTGGACGCACTCAACTTAGATATATTTGATAGCATTTCACTAAATGAAATGAACAGCGTATCGCTCATGAAGCGTATGGATACTAAGTTTATCCTACATAGGGATGCTGTGCAAGCTATTCTCAATAAAGTACAATTCGATTATAAAATACTGCAGGTGGCTAGTGATAGGTTAATGACCTACCACTCGGTTTACTTTGATACAGACGACGACCATTTCTATCATATGCATCACAATGGACACTCGCATAGAATAAAAGTAAGAATACGAAACTATGTAGAGTCAAACCTTTGCTTTCTAGAGGTAAAACAGAAAGACAGCCAAGGCAACACTTTAAAAAATAGAATAAAAGTGAATCAACTTACCTCAACATTAGGTGAAGAGGCTATCACTTTTGTAACCCAAACAACTGCAAAACAAATCAAGCTGCACAAGTCCATAGAAAACCAATTCAACAGATTTACATTAGTAAGCACGGCACTACAAGAGCGAGTGACTATGGATACTAACTTGTCGTACAACGGTGTTATTTTCAATAAAAATCTTGTGATTATAGAGCTGAAACAAGAGAAGCTAAATCGACTTTCTCCGCTTTTTCAAGCACTGAAAGCACAAAGCATAAACCCCTACAGTATAAGCAAATACTGCATCGGAATGGCCAGCACAAACGCAGATTTGAAACAAAATCTATTTAAACCTAAATTTCTTAAAATCAATAAATTAACAACATAAATGACAGAATTTTTAAGCATACCTCTCTTTGATAATGACTTCTATAAGATGATGTTCAGATTCGTTCTCAATCTCGGTTTTCTTACACTCATTATCAGATGGCTGTACTTTGGAGCTACTAAACGAAAGGACTATCTATTCACCTACTACATGATAGGTATCATCGTATTTTTCTTGTGCTTCACACTTAAAAAATATGAACTAGACATAGGAATGGCACTAGGACTCTTTGCCATATTTGGTATCATAAGATACCGCACAGATCCTATTCCAATAAAAGAAATGACATACCTTTTTGTGGTAATAGGTGTATCCGTAGTCAACTCACTAGCTAATCAAAAAATGAGCTATGCAGAAATTTTATCTGCCAATATAGTGATAGTGCTCACTCTCTTTATCATAGAGCGAGTGTGGTTTACTCGTAATGTGAGTGTGAAAATAATTAATTACGAAAAAATAGAAAATATAAAACCTGAGAATGCTGCTGCACTCCGAGCAGACTTAGAAGAACGCACAGGTTTAAAAATAGAAAATATAAACGTTGGGGACGTCGATTTTTTAAGAGATTCAGCTAAAATTACTATAACTCACTATAACGACAAATGAAAAAATACATTAAATCCTTATTCCTACTAGCAGCTACTTATATACTGGCCGCTCCAGTAGCCACTGCTCAAAACGGCACGTACCATACAGTAAGAGACTTAGAATCTTGGACCTCGGCCAAGCTAAAATATCAGTTCAGCAAAAAGCTTGATTTTGGCATAGAGGAACAGCTGAGACTAAAAGATAATGCAAAAACCGTAGATCAATATTTTACAGAAATAACCGCAGGTTATGATATTACTAAACATGTAGGAATAGGCTTGGGCGGCAGATACATAAAGCAAAATGACAATGTAGGCAAAATACAAGGCTACGAGAATCACTTTCGTTGGAATGCTGACTTAGCCTACAAGCATAAAATAGACCGCTTTGACCTTAAGTACAGGGTTAGATACCAGAACAAAGATGAGCTCCAAATAAGCGAAGCACAAGGAGACACAGCTAAACATACTGTAAGACTAAAAGTAGGCACTGACTATAATATTAAAGGTTGGAAACTTGATCCAGAAGTAGCTGCAGAACTTTTTAATAGATTGAACAATAGCGAGGGCTTTTACCGAATGCGATTTACTGTAGGCACAACCTACAAATTCAAAAAAGCAGGAGATCTAGGTGCATTTTATCGAATAGAAAAAGAACTACAAGGCGATTACCGCAAAACAACAAATATCATAGGTGTGCAATATCAATACACACTAAAACGTAAGAATAAATGAGGAGCAGAACATATAAGTTATTAGTAGTAGCTGCATTAGTTGCTACATTCTATGGTTGTAAAAAAGTAATTTTCGTACCAGATGAAGATAACGGCACTACCACAACAAACACTGGCATAGCAACACACGACAATGGTTTCGCTGCAAACTACGATGTAGTCTTTGACAATGAAAAAGTACATAGAATGGATATTATCTTCACGTCAGAAGAATGGGCTGATATGCAAACAGATTTAGCAGATAAAACTGCTGGAGGCGGAGGGCCAGGAGGAGGTTTCTCCGACGAAAATCCGGACTATTTCCATTGCGAAGTAAACTACAATGGGCTAACCTGGGGCAATGTAGGAATACGTTACAAAGGCAACTCGTCACTAAATGTAAGAAACAATGGCAAACTACCTTTGCGTTTTGATTTTGATAAGTGGGAGTATGAGTTTCCAGAGATAGCAGACCAGCGTTTCTATGGCTTCAAAGAACTCTCTATGAGTAGCAACTATAATGACCCAGCACTGATACGTGAAAAAACTGCAGACGACTTATTTCGTGACTTTGGTGTACCAGCTGTGCGTACAGCATATTATGAAATATACATAGATGAAGGCGATGGCAAATCCCAATATTATGGAGTGTATACCATGTGTGAAGTGATTTTCGACACCTTTCTAAAAGATTACTTTGGGAATAAAAGCGGAAACTGCTACAAGCCAGATGGTGACGGAGCTACATTTAGCACTTCTGGATTTAACCTATCAGACTTTGAGCTCAAGACCAATGAGGAAATCAATGACAAGAGTGACATACAGCAAATGTATGACTACTTGCAAGCTGGCACACGTACTAGTGACCCAGTTAAGTGGCGTACCGATTTAGAATCTGTTTTTGATGTGGATGGTTTCTTAAAATACCTAGCCGTGAATAACACCATACAAAACTGGGATACCTATGGCAGAATGACGCACAATTACTACTTATACCATGACCAAGAAGATGACTTGATCAAATGGATAGTTTGGGATAATAACGAAGCATTTCAAGAGGGTAAAATGGGCGGTTCCATTTCATTTCCTATGAGCGAAGTGGGCACAGACTGGCCGCTTATCAATTATATAACCCAAGATACTGAATACTATACTACGTATAAAACGTATGTGAAATCTTTTATAGAAACATCCTTCTCTACTAGCAGAATGAATACAATATATACTAACGAACAAAGTCTTCTACAAACATCCGCAGATGCTGAGGAGACTGGTTATTCCTATGTAAATGGACAATTTAGTTCTGCTATAAGCACTCTGAATTCTCACAATACGAGCAGAGTAGCAGCTGCTAACGCATTTGTACAGTAGAGAGCAAACGACACTAAGAAAAAAGGCCTCTAATCTCAGGATCAGGAGCCTTTTTTAATTCTATGAAATCTATATGGAATACAAAGGGTTGAGCTAAATTTGCACCCTATTATTTAGCAATTATATTATTAAAAATGCACAGAACACACACTTGCGGAGAGCTAAGAGCAGATCACATAGGACAAACCGTAACGCTAAGCGGATGGGTACAGACGCGTAGAGATTTCGGAGGAATGACTTTTATAGACCTTAGAGATAGATATGGAATCACTCAGTTAGGTTTTAATGAGGAGCAAGACAAAGGCCTAAATGATAGAGCTCGCTCACTAGGACGTGAGTTTGTAGTAAAAGTGCACGGAGAAGTAATAGAACGTAGTAACAAAAACGACAAAATAGCAACGGGAAACATAGAAATAAAGGTGACTGAATTTGAAGTGCTGAATGCCTCTCTCACTCCACCTTTTACTATAGAAGATAATACGGATGGCGGTGAAGAAATACGCTTAAAGTATCGCTACCTAGACCTACGTAGAAACCCCATACAAGAAAAACTAGTACTCCGTAGTAAGCTAAATAAAGCTGTACGTGACTACCTGAATGATGCTGATTTCATAGACGTAGAGACTCCTTACCTTATAAAATCTACACCAGAAGGAGCACGAGATTTCGTAGTGCCTAGTCGTATGAATGAAGGACAGTACTATGCACTACCGCAAAGTCCACAGACCTTTAAGCAACTGCTTATGGTAAGTGGATTAGACAAGTACTACCAAATAGTAAAATGCTTCCGAGACGAAGATTTCAGAGCAGATAGACAACCAGAATTTACTCAGATAGACTGCGAAATGTCTTTCGTAGAGCGTGATGATGTACTGCAGACTTTCGAAGGAATGATTCGTTCGGTTTTCAAAAGCGTAAAAAATCTAGAATTGGGTGACATCCCAATTATACCCTACGATGAAGCTATGAGCCGATTCGGTAGCGATAAGCCAGATATGCGTTTTGGGATGGAGCTAGTAAATCTAGACGACGTGGCCAAAGGCAACGGTTTTGGCGTATTTGACAATGCAGATAGCGTAGTAGCCATCAATGTAACTGGCGGCAATAAATATACACGTAAGGAATTGGATGCATTTACAGACTGGGTAAAGCGTCCACAGATAGGAGCTCTAGGCCTTATCTACTGCAGAGCAAATGAAGATGGTAGCTACAAATCTTCAGTTGACAAATTCTTTGACCAAGAGAAACTAGCTCAGTGGGCTAGCAGGTGCGAGAGCAAAGCAGACGACCTCATCTTAGTATTAAGCGGCGGAGCCGAAAAAGTACGCAAGCAGATGAACGAACTAAGACTGCACATAGGCGAGTTAGAAGGCCTAAGACCAAAAGATAAATTTGCGGCTTGCTGGGTAGTAGACTTTCCACTGGTAGAGCATGATGAGGAGAGCAATAGATGGCACGCTATGCACCATCCATTTACCTCGCCTATACCAGCAGACAGAGATAAGATGGAGACAGATCCAGGTAGTGTAAAAGCGAATGCTTACGACATGGCTATCAATGGTATGGAAGTAGGCGGAGGAAGTATCCGAATACACGACAAGGAGCTGCAAAAGCGTATGTTTGACCTACTTGGGTTCACACCCGAAGAGGCACAAGAGCAGTTTGGTTTCTTGCTCAATGCTTTTGAATATGGAGCACCACCACACGGAGGTATTGCTTTTGGACTAGACAGACTAGCAGCATTGCTCACGGGTACAGACTCTATACGCGACGTGATAGCATTTCCTAAAAATAATATGGGACGTGATATTATGATAGATGCTCCTGCACCGCTAAATGCGGATCAGAAGAAAGAGTTAGGGATGTAAAAAATCCTATTGCTGATTAGTCCATAGTACTAGCTGAGAATACGGCTTCTTGGTACGCATTATAGCAATCTAAAACTACTGGCAACATCTCATCTTGTTGATCTATCAAGCTTTTCTCATTGAGAATAAGATACTCTGCTTTAGAAAAATGACTTATCAATGTATCCGTAGTACATCCGCAATATTCCATAGATTGAGAAGGAAAACGAATAGCCTTACTTCCTAAATCATCTAGGCAGGTATTTACTAAAGTATCTCTATCCCCGTCTTCCCACGTTACTTGGTTAGAGAAATAGTTATACGCTATTCTAGATACTATCAGAATCGCTACCAAAATAATTACACCAATTGCTATATTCTTTTGCCACTTATTTATCATCGCTTATTAAATTAATGCAATATTATTCATTCTGCACAAAAAAGACTTTCTTTGGGAAGTAAATACTCAGACTATATGCAATTACCAGCGGACAATCCTGACCATTATGTTACTCAGATACCTGAGGAGAGACAAGCTATATTCAATGAACTACGTATCATTATAAAAAACAATATGCCTCCAGAGCTACAGGAGTGCATCAGCTATGGCACGATAGGCTATGTAGTCCCAAAATCCGTCTACCCTGCAGGCTACCATTGCAGTCCAGAGCTTCCGCTGCCCTTTGCTAACTTAGCTTCGCAAAAGAATACCATCTCCTTTTATCACATGGGGCTTTATGCTAATGAGGATTTGATGCTCTGGTTTAAAGAAGAATATGCAAAACGCAGCAAATACAAACTAGACATGGGCAAAAGCTGTGTTCGTTTCAAGCGAATGGACGACATTCCAGTAGAGCTTATAGGTGAGCTAATGAGTAAAATGTCTACTCAAGAGTGGATAGATACCTATGAAAGAATATATAAGAAATGAGCTATTTATAGCTTAGGTGATTCCCTTAAACGAAGGAAAGGTAAAGGGTAAAAAGTATGCTCTTAGGTTAGTCCTTCTAAAAACTCAACCAGTCTATCTACCGCCAAGCCTCTATGACTTATGACTGATTTTTCTTCCATTGTCATTTCTGCAAAGGTCCGATTATACCCCTCAGGTTGAAAAATAGGATCATACCCAAAACCTTTTTTGCCACTTCTGCCTTTAGTTATTTCACCTTTACAAATCCCCTCAAAAACATACTCTTTCCCTTCCCATATTAGAGCTATCACCGTTCTAAAACTAGCTTGTCTACTGGTTTTCCCATCTAAGTTTTGTAGTAGCAGACTCATATTGTCTCCGCTATTCTTTTGCGGACCAGCATATCTTGCAGAGTATACTCCAGGCTGCCCGTCAAGTACACTTACCTCAAGCCCTGTATCGTCTGCAAAGCAGTTTTCTCCTGTCTTTGCATACACTTGCCTTACCTTCTGTAGAGCATTGGCATCTAGCGTATTACCCGTTTCTAATAGTTCATCCGGGAATATTTTCTCATCTAATCCTACTAGCTCATACGCAGGTAGTTTGGCTCTTATCTCAGCTATCTTATTGGGATTTTGCGAAGCAAAAATGATTTTCATGGACGGCAAATATATGTTTTGTAAGAACACGCCTTTCTCTTCATAAATGTACACGCCTTAGAGGTGTGTCCCAACAAAAAATAACCATCTTTGCCTTGCTATAGAATCACAAACTAACATATCATCTCAGCCTCTAGCAGAGCGAGTACGTCCCAAATCTTTGGACGAGCTAGTAGGCCAGCAACATATTATAGGACCTAACAAACCTTTGCGGAGGGCATTAGAATCTGGGGGTATGTATTCGTGTATCTTTTGGGGACCTCCAGGAGTAGGCAAAACCACCCTAGCACAAATCGTATCTCATACACTCAAAAAACCATTCTTTCAACTAAGTGCTATCAATGCGGGGGTAAAAGACATACGAGAAACCATAGAAAAAGCCAAGAAAACCAAGTTTATGGGCAGTGGCGGCAGTGCTATACTTTTCATAGACGAGATACATCGGTTTAACAAAAGCCAACAAGATGCTCTGCTAGGTGCTGTAGAGCAAGGGATAATCACACTAATAGGTGCTACCACCGAGAATCCTAGTTTTGAGGTAAATGCAGCTCTGCTCTCTCGCTGCGAAGTATTCGTACTAAAACCCCTCGAACTACAAGACCTAAAAGATCTAGTAACCCAAGCATGCAAACGTGACGATATATTAAGTACTAAAAAAATAACGATAAAAGAGTGGGATGCTCTTATACGAATAAGTGGCGGAGACGGCAGAAAAATACTCAATGCTCTGGAGATCATTGTCAATTTCGAAGGAGGTAAAAGCGTCACCATAACGAACACACTGGTAGAAGAAGCAGTACAAAAAAAGCTTGCCATGTTCGACAAAGGAGGTGAGCAGCATTATGATATAGCTTCCGCTCTTATAAAATCTATACGCGGTAGCGATCCCAATGCTGCGATATATTACCTAGCTAGGCTCATAGAAGGTGGCGAAGACCCTAAGTTTATAGCTCGTAGACTAATAATATCGGCCAGTGAAGATATAGGAATGGCAAATCCTAACGCACTCTTACTGGCTAACACAGGATTTGAATCTGTAAAAAATGTAGGGTATCCTGAGTGCAGGATTATACTATCTCAGATAGCCATATATCTAGCTACTAGTCCTAAGAGTAATGCAAGCTATATGGCCATAGGAAAGGCTCAAGCTTTAATTCGAGAGACTGGTGACCTTCCTATTCCTTTGAGTTTAAGAAATGCTCCAACTAAACTGATGAAAGATTTAGACTACGGCAAGGACTATAAATACTCGCATGATTTTCCAAATAATTTTGCGTTTCAAGAATTTTTGCCTCAAGAAGTTTCTAATCAACCATTGTATGATCCAGGACACAATGCTGCAGAGGAAAAGGTAAGGGAAAGAATGAAGTCTCTTTGGAAAGAGAAGTATGGATATTAAATTACTCTAGCTCTCTAAGCTCCAGCAATTCTATCTTTTGCTCACTAGCTGCAAGCACTTTTATTTCATAATTATCTATAATAAACACTTCCCCTGACAATGGGATATCTGCTATATTGGCAACTACAAAACCTCCAATAGTTTCGTAATCTCCATCTGGAATTTTGAGGCCATATTTCTCATTCAGAAAATCAACTTCCAGCTTGGCATTGATCGTATATACATCGTCTACCACTAGCACATCTTGATCTACTGTTACTTCATCATGCTCATCTTCTATCTCACCAAAAATCTCTTCCATGATATCTTCTACGGTGATAATACCTGCAGTACCACCATATTCATCTACCACTAAAGCTATGCTTTTTTGTGTTTTACTAAACTGGTTAAGCATGTCATTGGCAGATTTAGACTCATTGGTTATGAGTATCGGTATTAGAACAGACTTAATACTATTAGGCTTTTTATGCAACTCTAAGTGATGCACGTAGCCTATTATATTGTCTACATTATCTTGATAAACCAATAGCTTGGAATGATGAGATTCAATGAACAATTGTTTTAACTCTTTTACCGTACTCTCTACATCTATGGCAGTCACCTCTGTGCGTGGCACCAAGCAGTCTCTTACTTTTACTTTGCCAAAGTCTAAGGCATTTTTTAAGATATCTGTATCTACATCTTGCTCTTCTCCCTCACTATTACTCTGAGAAGATTGCGAGATAAAGTGATCTAAGTCTACCTTACCAAAAGCGGGAGTCTCTTCCGAAAAATTGCCATCCATAAAACGATTCAGAATCAAGTTGCTGAGCCAAATCACAAATTGAACAACAGGCCAAAGCAGCACATAAAATAACTGAAATGGATAAATAAGAACACTTAGAATCCCACTCGGGTTTAACCTAAAGAGTGCCTTAGGTAAAAACTCTGCAGTAAATAGAACTATACCTGTAGATATGACTGTGGCAATTAATAGTGCTGGAAACGGTCCTAAAAATTCGAATTTTGGTCGCCAAATCTCCTCCATAGTGATACCGTAGATTACTAGGGAGATATTATTACCTACTAAAATAGTACTTATAAATTTGGATGGAGTTTTAAGATAGCTCGAGCACATCTTGGCCCAGTGCTTGCCTTGATTACTCTTCAATTCAATTCTGAGCTTATTGGCAGAAATAAAGGCTATTTCTAGTCCGGAGAAAAATGCCGAAAGAAGCAGCATTAAAATAACGAGGACAGCAGGTGACATGTTAGCCCACAAAAATACATTATAACTTAAGGATACTCATCTATATAATATATTTATACATATTTGAATCAAGTAATGACCATACCAAATCTTAAATACCGCTTATCTAAGCACTATATATACATCCTATTTGCCTTATGTGCTCTCCCTAGAATAGGCCTATGGATGGTAAACACAGAAGGGAATGATGACCATATCACCCCTATTCAAAAGTGGCAAGAAACAGGGACATATCCTGAAGCTAGAGATTGCTGGGAATGTTTTCAACCGCCATTATTCTATAGCATTGCAAAACCCTGGTGCGATCTTCTAAGCATTACTTCTACAGAAGATATTTTCAATGTAATCCAAAATATAAACCTCATAATCAGCCTCTTAGTACTTTGGCTCATCGTATGGTATATAAACTCACTCAAGCTTACCCAATTACCCAGCACCGCACTCATTCTATTTTGGGGATTAAATCCTGAACTAGTAAGTATAGGAGCACTAGCTTCTAATGATATACTCACCATATTGCTAGGTATGGCATTCACCATTCTGGCACTTAGCTATATCCCAAAATCAAATTTAACGCGAGAGCTCATTCTTGTTATACTCCTCATTCTACTAGGCCTTACTAAAGGGAATGGTTTGGTTTTTATTGGCATATATCCTATTCTAATAGGACTCTATATTCTATTCACTAGAAAAATACTTTGGAAGCAAATTACACGTCAGTTTATAGTCTGGAGTTTTGCATTTATTACAATTGCTTGGGCTGGAAATTACTTAGACAAGTATGAGAAGTACGACAACCCGTTTATCACCAATGTAGACCCACCTTATGAGAAAGCTACCTGGGATACCCCAGGCGATATGGTATTCAGGAAAGGAGTAAATACGTATAAGGAAGCCTTTTTTAGTTTCCCTCTAGGCAGCCTACTAGCCGAACCTTATAATGAAAATGGCTTAGAAAACTATCCAGAACACAGACAAAATATGTGGACACAGTTATTAGGCCAATTTAGCAATCACCTGTTTGAAAGGTATCCAGAAACATGGATTAGTTATAATAATGATATGTACAACTTTGCTCGGGTCAATTTTTTACTCCATATCCTTTTGTTTCTAGGCATACTCGCGGGTCTCATCCTTACTTTAGCCAAACGAATCAAAGTAGATTTTCAGCTTATTGCTCACATTCTTATCTCTACTATTTTCCTTGTATTTGTCATAAAATATAGTGCCCAATACAGAGATTTCAGTTTTATGAAAGTGGTATTTATTTACCCCGCATTCATTTCACTTATACATCTATCTGCTAAAGGGATAGCCCAATGGAAGTACGTCAAGCTTTTCACTTATCTTTTGGTAGCCTGTGCTATCCTGTACCAAGTGAACTACATCTACCTACTAAAGTCCCTTACCGATTAATATTTTTAATATCTTCGTTGCACCATACTTAATTCTAATGAGTAACAAAGTAGATTTTGGATTTTAAAATTATGAAAAAAATAGTAATAATACTTAGTCTAACACTCACATTATCCTTTGTAGCTTGCAAAGAAGATGAAGAAACTATCACTGAAAACGCTCAAACTTTTGAAGTATTAGAATTATCTACAGATTTTGGGCAGATGTATATTCATCTCTACGATGAAACCCCGCTGCACAAAGCCAACTTTGATAGCCTTGTAAGGGCTGGATTTTATGACAGTACAGAATTCCATAGATGCATTAGGAATTTTATGATACAAGGTGGCGACCCCAATTCGAAAGATGACAACCGAGGTAACGATGGGACAGGCGGACCAGGTTATACTGTAGCTGCTGAAATTGATTCTTCTAAATTTAAACATACCTACGGGGCTTTAGCAGCTGCTAGAATTGGGAATAGTGGGAACCCAGAACGTAGATCAAGCGGATCGCAATTTTATATCGTAAACAATGTAAATGGCAGACCTCACCTAGATGGAGAGTATACAACGTTTGGGATGGTGCTAAGTGGTAAAGAAGTAGCAACGACCATCGCTAAGCAACCTCAAAACAGCAGTAATTTGCCTGACGAAAGGATAAAGATGATTATGAAATATGTAGAGCTAACTCAGGCTCAACTAGATGAGAAAGGCATAGTAATTCCATAGATGAAAATTAGAATAAAAGACAATTCGGTACGCTATAGACTAGCCCAAAGTGAAGTAACCTCTCTTATAAAAGAAGGCGAAGTTTGGAGTAAGTGTCTATTCGCAAAGGGAGAACTTATTTATGGTATTACAGCTTCAGACACAGAAGAGTTATCGTGCATCTTTATGGGAAATAGAATAACCACTAAAATACCTAAAGTATGGCTAGAGAATTGGGATACAGATGAGCGTGTAGGTTTTGAATACAATGACGACGGTCTGTTTGTCCTAATAGAAAAAGACTGGCAATGCCTAAAGCCAAGAGAACAAGAAGATGAGAGCAATCTATACGCTAACCCCGGTTTGCAAAACGGGGCGAGCGTATAGAGCAAACCAATGAACGAGGGATTACATCATATAAAAATCAAAAAATCAAAAAACGGAGAAACCCGTGAGGTAGAAGATGTAGTAGCCGTGGAAGCACCACTGGAGATTCAGATACAACATTTTACAGAAGACAAACCAACAGCCATCTCCGTAACTATGCGTACACCTGGAGATGACGAAGAGTTGGCGCTAGGCTTCTTATTTACAGAAGGTCTGTTAACAGACTATAAGCAAGTAAAAGCAGTAAAATACCAAGGTGAAAATATAGTGAAAATCTATCTGCAAGAAGGAGTAAGAGTAGAACTGCAATCTGTAGAACGAAACTTCTATACTACTAGTAGTTGTGGAGTGTGTGGCAAGGCAAGTATAGAAGCCATCACCGCCAAAACTCAATACCAGATAGAAAACAAAGCTGAGCTAAGAGACGAAGTTCTCTTTGGCTTAAAAGCAAAGTTAGCAGAGCAGCAATCCCTTTTCAGTGCCACAGGCGGAATACACGCAGCTGCACTATTTAGCGAAAAAGGAGAATTACGGGTAATGCACGAAGACGTAGGACGACATAATGCATTGGATAAACTAATTGGAGAAGCCTTTCGTAGCCAAAAGCTACCCTTACAAAAAAGCATCTTATTACTAAGCGGCAGAGCGAGTTTTGAACTAGTACAGAAAGCAACCATGGCAGGCATAGGTACCATAGTATCAGTGGGTGCTCCAAGTAGTCTTGCTGTAGATCTCGCCAGAGAAAATGGGCAAACATTGCTTGGGTTTTTGAAGGAGAGTAGTTGTAATGAGTATAGTTAAATGAGCCTATCTTTTCTAGTACTGATCCTGTTCCATTAAAGTATCTATCCCTCTATGTTTATATGGTATATTTCCGATATGCTTTGTGTCCAAAATTAAAGCTTTAAAAGATTATTAATTAAATTTGACCTTTAACCATGTCCACACAAAAAATAGAAATAGAAAACTTTGACTTCACAGGTCTTATACTGAAAGAGCCTAAGGAGAAAGCTGTAGGTCTTCCTGCGATTATCTCATCTGTAAAACAAGCGGCCAAGTATATGGATCCTATTGATGCATTTAAGCTAAGTCTTAAGATCAATCAAAAAGGAGGGTTTGACTGCCCGGGGTGTGCATGGCCAGATCCAGATGATGACCGATCTGCACTAGGCGAATACTGCGAAAACGGTATGAAAGCCATAGCAGAAGAAGCAACCAAAAAATCAGTTACTGCAGATTTCTTTGCGGAATATTCCGTAGCTGACATCTCTCGATTCTCAGATTTCGAAATTGGTAAAAGCGGCAGACTCGCTGAACCAATGGTACTGCGAGAAGGTGCTACTCACTACGAACCAATAGCATGGGAAGATGCATTTAAACTAATAGCAAAAGAACTCAATGCTCTAGACTCGCCAAACGAAGCTATCTTCTATACGAGTGGCAGAACGAGCAATGAGGCTGCATATCTGTACCAACTATTTATACGATCATACGGCACAAATAATCTACCCGACTGCTCTAATATGTGTCACGAAAGCAGCGGCGTAGGCTTATCACATACCTTGGGTATAGGAAAAGGTTCTGTTACATTGAATGACCTGCACGAAGCAGAGGTGATTATGATAATGGGGCAAAACCCAGGAACCAACCACCCAAGAATGCTAGGAGCATTAGAAAAATGCAAACAAAACGGAGGTAAAATAATCACCGTAAATCCGCTCCCAGAAGCAGGGTTACTTAACTTTACGGATCCACAATCCCCTATTAAAATGATACAAGGGGGCACTTCGCTTACAGATGTATTTGCACCAGTGAAGGTAAATGGTGACGTGGCTTTCCTAAAAGCTATAATGCTAAAACTGGCAAAGATGGAAGAAGCAAACCCAGGAAAGATTTTGGATTGGGATTTCATAAAAGAACACACTCACGGATTTGATAATTTTTTAGAAGACCTTAAAAAGGAAGATGTACAACACGCAATCTCCGAAAGTGGAGTAGAAGAATCTATCATCATAGAAGTAGCAGAGATGATGGCTACCAACGACAAAATAATCATCTGCTGGGCGATGGGCCTTACCCAACATAAAAATGGTGTAGGGAACATACAAGAAGTAGTAAATCTCCTTCTAATGCGAGGAGCAATAGGAAAAACAGGAGCAGGAACTTGCCCTGTCCGTGGACACTCCAATGTGCAGGGAGACAGAACCATGGGAATCTGGGAATCACCTAAAGAACCCTTTTTAGCAGCCCTAGATAGAGTACACAGCATCCAGGCACCGAGAGAGCACGGATATCACGTAGTATCTGCCATAGAAGCTATGAAAGCGGGCAAAGGCAAAGTCTTCTTTGCGATGGGAGGCAACTTCCTAAGTGCATCACCAGACACACACTATACTGCAGAAGCTCTGCAAAATACCAAGCTGACCGTACACGTGAGCACCAAGCTGAACCGTTCGCATTTAGTTACAGGCAAGCAGGCTCTTATTCTCCCATGTCTTGGCCGTACCGATAAAGATGTACAGGCAGATGGAGAGCAATTCGTGAGTTGTGAAAATAGTATGGGTGTAGTGCAAAGCTCTCAAGGCATACTAACACCGCCAAACGTTCTTCTCAAAAGTGAAGTAGCTATAGTAGCGGAAATGGCCTTAGCTACACTATCAGATTCTCGAGTAAACTGGATAGGGATGGCAGGAAATTATGATAAAATACGGGATGCTATAGGGCAAACTATTCCTGGTTTTGAAAACTACAATGAACGAGTTCGTAAGCCAGGAGGTTTTTACTTGCCCAATGGAGCTCGAGAGCGAGTCTGGGATACTGAAACAGGTAAAGCAAACTTCACCACCAACGCTATACCGCATAATGAGCTAAAAAAAGGTGAGTATCTAATGATGACGCTTCGTAGTCACGATCAGTATAATACTACAGTCTATGGATTAGATGACCGCTACCGTGGTATCTACAATGAACGACGCATCGTAATGATGAATATAAAAGACATCAAAGCAAGAGGCTGGAAAGAGAAGCAAGTAGTCAACTTATTCTCTCATTTCAACGGAGTAAAACGAGAAGCACTCAAGTTTCTAATAGTACCCTACCCTATTCCAGAAGGGAATGTAGCCACTTATTTCCCAGAGGCTAATCCTTTGGTTCCTATAGACTCATTCGCTGATAAAAGTCATACTCCTACGAGTAAATTGGTGATAATCACAATTAATTCAGTAATTTAACACCCAATATGAGCAAGAAAAATAAAAAAAGTTTACGAGTTAATAGACAACGAAACAGTTATATCATTGGTATTTCTATCGGTGTGCTAGCCGGTATAATATTTGGTTATGCAACGGACAGCATCATTGTCAGCATTTTAGTATGCGGCTTACTTGGTTTCGGGATGGGTCATGCCATATACAAAACTATAGGATAAGCTTGACGCATAATTTAATTGGCATAGTCCTCATAGGCGGCCAAAGCTCCCGAATGGGAAAAGATAAATCACAGCTGACTGTTTCCTCGTCTATTCTTCGACACAATAGCCTATCGGCTGCCACTTCTGCCGAAGGTCGGACAGTGCACAATGACAGGGAACAAATGACTTTCACAGAACTAGCTCATTCAAAACTGAAATGCTATGTAGACGTAGTCTACTATTCGATCAATAAGAATCAAGAAAACCTGAGTTTAGAAAATACCATTTTAGATGAACACGATGAAGAAGGACCAGTATCGGGCATTATATCTGCCCTTAGAGCCACGCAAAAATCAATAGTAGTTCTAGGTGTAGACATGCCGTTGGTAACCAAGCAGAGCATTAAGAATCTTATAAAACACCGGAATTGTGACCTGCTCACTACCACTTATTATAATGCCAACAGCAATAAATGGGAACCAATGCTAAGTATCTGGGAGATCGAAACGCTACCGTGCCTCGAAGAATACTTTGATAATGGAGGTCGCTCTATCCAAACATTCCTAAATCAATTCGGTAATCAACGAGTAGAAATCACTAATGAACACGAGTTTACAAATGTAAATACAGCTGAAGATTTACAAAACATAAGTATCAAGTAAAGTTTAAAAGACTACAATCAAGGGTGATATAGTGATGCCAACAAAAGGCGTACCACAGTGAAATCTGAAAGTCTATATTTCGGTTTAACCTTAAATTTATACTTGATCAGGGCAACATCTCCTTTGCTACTATCTGAAAGCTTTTGATGCCATAATGAGCTATAATATCATTTACCAAAGATGTGCGTACCACAAGTAGAAGGTTTTTATCATCATTCGACTTATATTGATCCACAATGTACTTAGTAGCCTGATGTATCCCTTGATTATTGAGCTCTAGCTTGCCCAGTTCGTCTAGTACTAAAAACTCAAAATCGTATTCATCGAATGTTTTGATGAGAAAATAATTAGCTAAATTAAACGAATCCTCTAAGAAATGATAACGCCCAACAGAGATAGTCTTTTCACCAACCTCTGGCACTTGCAATGGGAAGTTTTCCTTAGACTCAATATTATGCAGATAACGGATATCCTCCTTATTATCTGGGCAGAGTATTCCTTTCACATTATCCCACGTATCTACCCACTCCCGCAGAGCTGTAGTTTTGCCCGTACGTATATCACCAGCTAAGATGTATATCATTATTCTTCTAGTTGTAAGTGGATGCTATAGAGTATAGTATCACCCATAAAATTACGTAGCTTATTCAAGCCTTTTTCGTTCTTATTTTCTTGCCAAGCCAGCTTTGTCACTTTTCTGAGGTAAGGAAGTAAGGTAAGTGTTTCATCCACCTCCGCTTGCACCTTATGCTTTTTACCTTCTAAGAATCGGGCAAAATATTTCTTAAATATTGGAGCAATCACATAGTACCATAGAAGCAAGATCCCTGCACTACGCAAGAATATATAAAGCCAATTCTTCCATACAGCATCACCCTCTTTTACAAAGAAATAATATGCAGCTATGAGTGCAAATAAAATTCCAAAAATGACCCATTGTCTCCATCTCCCTCTTTTCTTTTTAGCTAATCCTATCTCATCATCAAACTCTATTGCTTGAATCTGATACTTAACATTCCCTTGGTTTAATTCCAAGTAACGCACTATATCGTATATGATATATCCAACAACTAAACCCAGCAGAGCATAAAGCCATAAGTATATAGAAATGATAGTGGTAGACGAAAATATATTTCCTAGGAAACCCATTTTCTTAATTACATACTTACTAAAGGAATCTATAGCTTCCCATAGACTAGTACCATATATAAGCGTGAGCACTAGAAGCTTTTGAATAGCCGACTCTACTAAAGTAACCACCCCTAAAAGCATAGCACTCCATTTAGTAAGACTAAGCTTACTATAAATAAGTGCAGCCATGAGTGCTTGAAAACTTACTGCTAGGTAAGACGTAGGTGGAGAATGTGGGCTTACTGCTAATTTTATGATTAGAACTACGAGTAATGATCTGAAGATGGCATTCCACTTATCCTCTGCAAAATAGGCGATTAGACTTACCAGAACAATAGCAAAACCACCAACAAATAGTCCAGTGAATGGTGATTGCAGTGCGTGTAAAACACCCCCTAGACCTGCTTCACTTAGAGCCCATAGAGCGGTTAAACGAGATATTATCTTAGAGTTACGTTGCAAGTTTTCAAAGATACACAATTGCTATTATTTTACGATATGCTAAGGCGACAAAAGAACACGCAAAAAAAGGAGCACTTCTCAGTACTCCTTCCTATATTTTTATTTCAATTAGAAATTACACAGAAAAACTCTCTCCGCATCCGCAAGATCTACTCGCATTTGGATTATTAAACTGAAAACCTTTTCCGTTTAATCCATCTGAGAAATCAAGCTCTGTACCGCATAGGTATAAGAAGCTTTTCATATCACAAACTACCTTATATCCTTGACTTTCAAAAACCTGGTCGTTTTCTTGGCTTTCATTATCGAAATCCATCTTATAGCTAAGACCAGAGCATCCGCCGCCTACTACAGACACACGAATAAAGTAGTCCTTATCTAGACCCTCAGTCGTCATAAGTGTATTCACTTGACTAGCTGCTTTTTCTGATACTGTTATCATATTATTTATAGTTATTACATAAATAGAGAGGAGTGACTATTTACTAGCCAACCTTCTCTATTTACTTTGTTAATAATGCTTTTTATCGTCCACTATTGGCTCTAGACCTTGTTTCACGCGATAGTCATTGATAGCCATTTTTATGGCATCTTCTGCTAGTACCGAGCAGTGAATTTTTACTGGTGGCAAAGCAAGCTCTTCTACTATTTCCATATTATCTATTTCCATAGCCGACTCTATGCTTTTCCCCTTAAGCCACTCTGTAGCCAGTGAAGAAGAAGCGATAGCTGAGCCGCAACCAAAAGTCTTAAACTTGGCATCTTTTATGAGACCTGTAGCATCATCTACCTCTATCTGCAGACGCATTACGTCTCCACACTCAGGTGCTCCTACTAGGCCTGTTCCTACCGCTTTACTTTCTTTGTCTAGCGTACCAATATTTCGTGGGTTTTGGTAGTGATCTATTACTTTTTCTGAATATGCCATTTCTTTATTTTAATTTAGGATGTTCGACATATGATGTAATATTTTTCATCTTACCTATATCTTGCATCGGTTTTATTCTTTTTACTTTTTAACTAATTAACCAGAATTAATGCTCCGCCCATTCTATCGATTTAAGGTCTATACCGTCCTTAAACATTTCCCATAGCGGACTCATTTCTCTTAGCTTATGTACTGCTTCTTTCACGTGATTGATAGCAAAATCTATTTCCTCATCAGTAGTAAATCTTCCAAGACCAAATCTAAGCGAAGAGTGAGCTAACTCATCATCTAAGCCAAGGCTCTTTAAAACATAACTAGGCTCAAGTGACGCACTAGTACAAGCACTACCGCTACTTACCGCGATATCTTTAGTACCCATCATTAGGCCTTCTCCCTCTACAAATTTAAAAGAAATATTAGCTACGTGAGGAAGTCTATGTTCTGCATTACCATTCACATATGCTTCTTCTATCGTGAGTAATTCTTTTTCTAGTCTATCTCTCATCGTACTTAAACGGATAGCCTCATCTGCCATTTCATTTTGACAGATCTCACAAGCTTTACCAAAACCTACGATTCCGGGAACATTAAGTGTACCACTTCTCATTCCTCGCTCGTGTCCGCCACCGTCCATTTGGCTAGTTACTTTCACACGCGGATTTTTACGTCTTACATATAATGCACCTACCCCCTTAGGTCCGTACATCTTGTGAGCAGTAAAGCTTAGTAGATCTATTCCATCTTCATTTACATCCACAGGTATTTTACCTACTGCTTGTGTAGCATCCGTATGAAATAATATTCCATTTTTCTTAGCTATGGCTGATATACCTTTGATGTCTTGCACCACGCCTATCTCATTATTACCGTACATCACGGTAATTAGTATCGTCTTATCTGTAATAGCAGCTTCTAGGTCTGTAAGGTTGATTAGTCCATCCTCACTAGGAGAAAGATACGTCACCTCACCTCCCATTTTTTCTACTTTTTTACAAGCGTCTAAAGTTGCTTTGTGCTCAGTAGTGACGGTAATCATATGATTACCTTGAGATCCATACATTTCGTATACACCTTTGATAGCTAAGTTATTAGCTTCGGTAGCCCCAGATGTGAATATAATTTCTTTACTAGTACTGCCTATCAAACGAGCTACTTGCTCACGAGAATAATCTACTGCTTCTTCTGCAGACCAGCCGAAGCTGTGATTTCTACTTGCTGCGTTACCAAATTTTTCATTGAAATAAGGAAGCATCGCCTCAAGTACACGAGGATCCATCGGTGTGGTGCTGTTGTTATCTAGGTATATCGGGAAATTCATTCTGTTGTCTTATTTTTATTTAGACTTATTCTAACGCAAATATAACGGCTTAGAGTGGATAAAGTTTGTTGAGGGTATTGGTTTTTTTGATAGGACGATAAGGCTGACGGGAATATGAATAATAGAAGAGTAGAATGACTGAACAATAGGTATTGTATATTTGACTATATCATGAAATATTTTTCTATTTTTTTTCTTACACTCTTATCCATCAGCACCTTAGCCGACTTACGCCCGTACGATTTTGATATACTAATAAGCAGCGATAGAAATAGGTACAACCGCAATGAGGTAATTCAACTTAATATCACATTTACTAGTATGGCACGCCACACCAACGGGATCTTACTTCCTGGCACTAAAAATAAAGGAAAGCGACTCCTATACTTGGCATACTACTCAGTAGATGGCAATGACTTCTATACCAATATGCATACTGAAAACAGAGTGATAACTATGGATACTTCTAACTTTGGGCAAGTGCATTGGAAAAATCTATATGCTGGCAAGTCAGTGACTATACCCATCTTCTTAAATGATACTATAAACTACCGCACAAATAATGCTGCTCACCACAAACTACCAAACCTTCCTGCAGGAAAATATCAAGTGTTTGCTTGGTATGCCCCGTGGGAGGAGCCTATGGCTGAACAGGCTTTTGCTAAGCTAAATCCATTTGGCAGACCACATGACGACTTTACTTCTAAACGTTTCTATATGCAAGAGAATCAGCAGAGTAATTACTTCTTGCTCACTATCTCTGACGACCTTGTAAAACACGAGTGGTCACCAACAAGGGATTGCCCTTTAAATTGTCACTTTTGCGAGGCGATAGAAAAAAGCGACTGGAATAGTTTAGAAAGACTAATCTTAAAACAGACTGACTATAATAATAAACTAGGTATGAATTTCACAGACACCAACTGGCTGCAGCCTCATAGAAATATAGCTTGGATATACGAAGGTCCAGATGCGATTTTGGCTTCGTTACCTACATATACTTATCGGTCTATAATTTTCAAAACCCAGGCAGGTTACTTCTACTACGCTGCCACTTGGCAGCTGGGCATTATCTATACCGGTCGCTCTAGAATACAACAACTATTTAGATGGGCGACACGTTTAAATGCTCCTATTCGATCCTCAGAAGTAGATTATAAAGAATTAGTCAAATTTGCTCCCTACTAAGTTTATATTCTCAAACTGTTTACCTTTACCCTTTTTTGCATCATATGTTGTTATTCCTACGAATTTATATCGCTATTTCTTGTCTTGCTATTGCAAGTAATTTTACAAATGCACAATCCATAGATCACTGGGAGACTGCTGTTAAAAACACTGACCAGTGGAGCTACTTCGTAGGAAGTAGCGAACCTGCTAATCTATGGATGCAGCCTAGCTTTGATGCTAATGCGTGGTCAGAAGGACAAGGTGGGTTTGGGTATGATGATGGTGATGACAATACTACTGTAGGAACTACATCCTCTATGTATATAAGAAAAACATTTAACCTAGTAGACACCACCGTAATAAAATATCTTATACTCCATGCAGATTATGATGATGCTTTCGTAGCATATCTAAATGGTGTAGAAATAGCTCGAAGTAATATAGGCACAGTAGGCGTTCCTCCTACTTTTGATGCACTGGCTACCACTTTTAAGGAAGCTAATCTTTATCTGGGAGAACTCCCAGAATCCTACGAATTTAGACCTACTAATTTTCGCTCATTCATAAAACAAGGTAGTAATACCTTGGCCATACAGATACATAATCAAAGCCTTACTTCCTCGGATTTGAGCAGTAACTTCTTTTTGACTTTGGGTATCAGTGATAATTCAACGAACTACCGTAGCACGCCTACGTGGTTTCTGCCACCAAGCATGGGAAGCACCTTACCACTTTTTGTCATCACTACAGAAAATAATGCAGAAATCGTAGATGAGCCAAAAATAAATGCACATTTAGGGATAATAAATAATGTGGGACTCAATAATCTCGGAGATGCATACACTGGATATGACGGTGTTATTGGCATAGAAATACGTGGAGCANNCCTAAAAATAACTTTGGTTTTGAGACTAGACTGTCAAATGGCGAGAATAACAATGTCTCTCTACTCGGTATGCCATCTGAAAACGACTGGGTACTCCATGGCCCTTATAGCGATAAGTCACTGCTCCGCAACTCTCTAGCCTATCACATGGGCAGTCAAACAGGACAATACACCCCACGTACCCATCTCTGCGAACTCTATGTAAATAATGACTACCGTGGAGTATATATGCTCACCGAAAAAATAAAACGTGATAAAAACAGAGTAGACATAGCCAGCTTAAAACCAGAAGATCTAAGCGGCGAAGAACTGACGGGTGGCTACATTCTACAAATAGATAGAGATGACCAAAGCTCGAACATAGATGGCTGGTACAGCGGCTCATCTCCTCGCAAGTTCTATGCATATCACGATCCTAAGGCAGAAGACCTAGAGGCAGTGCAGCGAGAGTACTTAAAAACCTATCTCACTAGTTTTGAGGAAGATATGGAGTCTACAGACTACTACTGGAAATACAAAAGCTACGTAGACGCACCTTCGTGGATAGACTATTTCCTAGTAACAGAAATGGGCAAACACATTGACGCTTACAAGCTGAGTTTCTATATGCATAAGAAGAAGTCTACCAATGGCGGAAAATTGCACTTCGGACCTTTATGGGATTTCAATCTAGGCTTTGGTAATTTCAATTTTGTATGCTCACCAGAACCCGAAGGTTGGACGTATGAATTTCAAGGAACATGTGATAATTCACATCCGTTTTGGGTAAAGAAACTTACGGATATACCAGAAGTAT